>CAZWSU010000084.1:0-17079 GCA_964636755.1 uncultured Desulfurococcaceae archaeon | reverse complement strand
AAACGGGTTCCATTAACGCTAAGGAATTATATTACACAAAATATATGGTGCGGGGGGTGGGATTTGAACCCACGCAGGCCTACGCCATCAGGGCCTAAGCCTGACCCCTTTGACCTGGCTCGGGCACCCCCGCCAATAATTATAAGTAGTTGACTCGTTAATAAGAATTTACGCATTACTTCCTCAACACACTATGTAGGGAGCGATCATAAACTAAGGACTATGCCGAGGACTGATAGGGAGAGCAGGTTAAGTAATGTGAGTATTGCCGTTACGGCGGAAACTAATTCGGGCCTCCACCCGTGTTTTTGAGACATTATGATGTTTATTAACGCTGGAGGCATTGACGAAACCAAGATTAATTGGAGCCCTCTAAACCATGAGATTCCAAAGATTAGAACGAACAGCAGACTTATTAGCGGGCTTACCAAAAACCTGAAAGTTCCTACGAGGAGTGCTTCCCTCGAGTACTTCTTAAGTATGCTGAGTCTCACGGGCAGTCTCAAACCTAGTATTACCGCAGATAGATAACTCATGAGCGGGCCTACCCAGAAAAGAACGTTGGATACTAAGGCAACGTATTCTCTAAATCCGTAGTGTAGGGTAAGCCCGGTTAAGAACCCTATAGTTACTGGATGCTTCAGAAACTTACCTACAGCAAACCTCTCTGAGTGCATGAAATCCGGGATAATAACGTTTAGTGTGACGGTGAAGAACCCGTAGATAGAGGCCATGTCTAAAGTGCCGAAGAAAGCCATGCTTACGGGGAATCCTAGGAATACGGCGTTAGGGAAAACAGAAGCTAGGAATACCGCCTCCCTCACGCCGTCACCCTCGCAACGCAATAATTTATACACGAAAACAAACACCACGAACATGAACGTCAGGAAGGAAGCTAGAACCCACAAATCCGAAACGTTTAACCCCCTCTCACCGAAGGTCTTGAAAAAAGTCAGAGGTATTAATACCCAGTAAACCACGTTAGTTAAGGTATTGACTAGGGGTTCGTAGAAAGCTTTCCCGTTGTACAGGTAGTTAACGAGTAATGCGAGGAGTATCAAGCCAGACATTACCGCTATCTCAGTCACCATTTACTGAAGACCTCGATACTAGGGTATGTTGAAGCCAAGACTCTTGAGAATCATCCTTACGGCGATGAACCATAAAACCATCGCGAAACCTCTCCTCAAAGTTACTGACCTAGTCCTCTTAGTTATTGAAGCGCCTACCTGAGCGCCTATTATCAGTGTTGGCGTCAAAGAAATCAGCAACCCTAGATCCACGTTCCCCAGGGAGTAGTGGGTTAGAGCTGACGTAACTGAAGTTATTGTGATAGCCATTGAAGAAGTCGCTACGGCGTAATGTATTAAGAAGCCTAATGACGTTAGGAGAGGCACATTCACTACCCCGCCACCCACACCAAGAAGCCCTGCTACCAAACCCGCCAAGCAACCCCCCAACACTAACAGGACATAGTTTTTCACACACCACTCCACCGAGGCGTTCCCAGACCCCCTACCCCTATCGCTAGTAGCTATTATCCTTAAGCCAACGAAGATTAAGACAATCCCGAAGACTGTCTTAAGTAAATCAGGGTTTAACACCCTAGTAAGTTGTGCACCGAAATATGCTGTCACCGCAGCACTCACCGACAGTAGAATGCCGGCTCTATAAACCACGTACTTATACCTAGAGTACGCGATAGTTGAGGAGAGCATGTTGAAGAATATCGCGCCCGCGGAAGTCCCTACAGCAACCCTTATGTCAACCCCCATAATATTCAAGAGGGGGACCATCAGGAAACCCCCTCCGAGGCCAAACATAGAACCCAGTATTCCCGCCCCAAGACCTATTAGGGAAGTCGCCAAGTAAATCAGCACTGTACGTCCCCTAACCTACCATGAGGTTTTCTCACGTATTCTCGCTAAGCCGTCAACTAGGGTTTGCAGACTATCCCTAAACTGCGTGGGTTGCTGGCCTAGACCTACCCTGAGGTACCCAGGTATCTCGAAACATTCGCCCGGGTTAACCAACACGTCGTACTCCATGAAAAGCTCGTAGGCAACCATTAACGTGTCGCCACTCCAGGGAATCTTGGCTAGAAAATAAGCTCCAGCTCTCGGCCACACTACCTCGAAGAGATCTCCAGCTCCGGAGTGAGCCCATTTAAGAATCTCTAAATTACCCCTCACGATACTCTTAGCCCTCTCCCTAAGTCTCCTAAAGTTGTCTCGCTCAAGCATTACTGAAGCGATGTAATCGCTAAGTATTGATGGCGCTATAGTAGTATAATCCTTCAAACTCCATAACCTGCTAATTAGTTTCTCGGAACCTACCACCCACCCAACACGTAGGCCGGGCAACCCGTAAACCTTAGATAAGCCGGAAACAGACACGGCTTGATCCGATGAAGCGATCTCAAGAATGCTCGGCCTAGGCTCCTGCAACTCAGAACCCCAGTAAACCTCGTCGAAAACTAGCGTCGTACCTGTTTTCTCAGCTTCATAAGAAAGTTCCTCCAGCTCTCTTCTCGTCATGTAAGTGCCTGTAGGGTTGTTAGGGTCGTTCACGAACATAGCTTTAGGTTTGTGTTGCCTCATTAAGGAAATCGCATCATCTATCGGGAAACTCCAGCCTGGCGGATTTCTCTTCAAGAATATCACACGAGCCCCTAACCACTTAAGTAGCCCGGGTACTTGCATGTAGTTCGGGACATCAACCAACACCAAATCACTCGGCCTAACCAAACCAAGAACAGTTAATAAGTTAGCTTCGGCGGAACCATTAGTCACAAGAACGTTTTCGGGACCCACAACACCTCCATAAATTTCCGAAATCCCCTCCCTAAGCTTCGGGGAACCTTTAGTCCACCCATACCCTAACTCAACCTTAGATAATTGGTCTAGACTTAAGCCGTAATCAAATAACTCAACAATCGATAGTGGGTGAACACCACTATCGCTAAGCAACACCCTAGCGCTAGTTTCATGAAGACTCTGCCATCTCTCAAGACAGAATACTGGAAGCCCGCTCAAGACCTCACCAAACAAAGTTTGACGTAACACCTCCGGAAGCGAGGATCCAGACACATCACACACCAAACCAAATGTAATTTAAGGAATATAAGGGTTCAGGATAAGGATTCTCTAACTAAACTCAAATGAATAAATAATAACTTAAGATTTATTTAGTATTTAGATTTAGTCAGACCTCAAAATATTGAGGAGGCACGTATTCCTAGTTAATTCCGAAGCGATCAAGTCCGCTAATCTGAGAGGCTCTGGTATCGTGGAAACATGTTGAAGCGATGAAATCAGCTTGGATACCTCGCTTAAGCCTAGCCCGTAAAGAGAAACTCTTAAATTCTTCTTACGCGTCACCACTTCCTGCGCCCTCCTATAATTACGTTCTATGACATCATACCTTTCTCTCCAATCAGTGAAGTGCTTTATCAGGGCTGCCCTCACCCTATCTAACTTCAGCTTAGTCTTAAACAAGACCACCACTGGAATCCCTGTCCGTACGTTAATTTCTTCCGGATCCACGAAGTTGAAGCCCGCTATTGTAACGCCGTCTAGGAAGACGGCGCTAACGTCGGTGGCGGAGCCTCTCCTTAAATCGTTAATGATTTCCAGAGTTCTGGGGGTTCCGTCAGAGCCGTCCACAACCACGGTAGTTATTCTTATATTTTCTGGCTTTTTACCCAAGCATAAAACGCCTACTAAGAGGGTCTTAAGTCTTAATTCCTTAAATTCTTGGGTGAAGTAGCCGTCATCTACCCCAATAGTTAGTAGGTCGCTCATCGCTTAATCAACTAGTTAAAGAGGGCTACTTGCTTAACGCTTTCGCGTCTTCTTTCAATGCCTTAAGTATTATGTTGCGGTCAACGGCTAACTCTATCTCCTTAGTTTTCCCGTACCTACCCCTGTTAACCACCTTAGCTATGACTAGGCCCGCCATCTCTAGCTCACTCACTATGTCCGAGACCCTACGCTGTGTTACTGGTTCAAGCCCCAACAACTTAGCTATTTCACGATACTTCACGTACAAGTCCCCAGTACTGCTGAACCTCCCTCCTGCTAGGGCAGTAGCTAGTAAGACTAGCTTACTATGTTGTGGTAGTGTCTGAACCACAGCTGAAACCATGTCGTTCTCTAATTCCTCCCTAGCTATCTTGACGTGCTCTATCCTAACTTGGTCCTCACCCAACCTCTCAGCTACCTCACCGGCTATCCTGAGTAAGTCGAGAGCTCTCCTAGCATCCCCGTGTTCCTTAGCAGCGATAGAAGCACAGTACTCAATCACCCCCTCAGTAACGACGCCTTGCTTAAACGCTTTCGAAGCCCTGTCCCTCAATATATCTGAGAGCTGTATCGCGTCGTAAGGAGGGAACAGTATTTCCTCCTCGCTTAGGCTGGACCTAACTCGAGGGTCGAGGTTATCTCTAAAGCGAACATCATTAGTTATCCCGATTACGGAAACCCTCCCCCTCTCAAGTTCCTCGTTAATCCTGGTTAGCCTATAGAGAATTTCGTCACCGACTCTCTTAACTAACGCGTCCACCTCGTCGAGAACTATAACCACTATCTTACCAGCCGAACCTATCTTGACCTTCAACCTACGGAAGACCTCTGCTGTAGAAAGTCCTGTGAAGGGAACCTTACCACCCAAAGACTCAACAAGCGTTGATAGAACCCTGTACGTCGTGTTCTCGTGCCTACAGTTTATGTAGACCGGAACAAACTTATCGTTGCCTGTCTTCCTAGCGTAATCACTGATCCTCTTCAAAACATACTTAACCACGGCCGTCTTACCAGTCCCTGTCAAACCGTAAATAAATACGTTACTAGGTCTCTCACCCCTTAGCAGAGGCGAGAGTACCTCAGTCAACTTCCTTATCTGCTCCTCCCTGTGCGGCAAGTACTCCGGCACGTAATCAGATCTAAGAACCTCTCTATTCATGAAAACAGTCTTCTCAGACTTAACCAAAGTCTCAGTCACTATATCTCTCACACCGCTACCCAACTCTACTCACTCCATAGGAAGTAGTGGTCCCCCAAATAGTGACCAATACAAGTTAATAAGCGTAATTAATAAATGAATCCCTCGTTAATTATGACCCTAATTATGAAAGGCACTATAATGGAGGATAATACCACCACGACTATAATACCTTGGAAAAGACCCGCACTCAACAACCCGTTAACGTATGCTGTCAGAACAAGCGCTGACTCGATAGACCCTCTAGAATTCATTATTAACCCCCCTAGAACAGATTCACCTAAACTGAATCCACCGAATACACGCGCGTAAATAAAGAAGCCGAGGAACTTACCTAAGAAGGCGGCAAGCAATAATGTCAGTGCTGTGACGTCGAGAAACGCGGTAATACTTGAGAGCGTTCCTAAGATGACGAAGAAGAGAGGGTACACGAAGAACCTCATGTAGGTGGTTATGTGCTCTAACAGATTAAAGAGTTTAGTTGAGTAACTTAGTGTTGGGTCTCTCCTCAACCTAAGAACACTTAAGGTCAACCCAGCTACGTAAACACCCATATACTCGGAAACACCTAGCGAGCGTGCCGCAAAACTTAAGGTAAACATTAGTGCTGATGCGAAAAAGACGAACTCATCCCAAGACATCCTGCTCACGGACTTAAAGGTGGTAGATGACATCATGAACGGCACTGCGAGAAAAACAGCGTTAAGTAATACGAGACCCGCACTCACGATTATCGGCACCTCGAAGACAGCGCTCTGAATCAGAGCTGCTAGAAATACTAGCAGTAAGTCGTCCATGAAGGAAGCAGCTATAACTAGGTTTCTCAAGGTCAGTAAATCAACCCTAGATTCTTGGAGTACTACTATAGCGATCTCGGTAGCTGTATTAGCTAATGCTACACCAACTATTAAGGAAGCTATTAAGTCAGTACCTAGACACACGAGTAAGGAAGCCACTAACACGGTAGTTAACGAGACATTAAGTAATGTTAGGGTAAGTGCTTCTCTCAACCTCCTCCTAACGGAATCTAAGTCAACGTTGATTCCTGCATAGAAAAACAAGAAAAGCAGAGCTAGGCTTAGTACGGGAGTGCTTACCTGTCTCGTGTTTGAGAAGCTAGCGTAGAGAGCGCCTAACACGACGTACACGGGAATACCTGAGATACCGCGTTTAGTTAGGAGTAACGCGATCCACTGGGTAGCGGCGATTAAGAGTATTAACGAGGTATCCATACTTCAATATCACGACGAGCCACTAGTTTTTCATCCTTCCCCTGCTTCCTCAGATTCTTCAGTAACTTCAGATTCGAACACTACCTCATCCACGCTGTGGAGCGCGACACCTAATTCCCTCAAAGTACTCTCCACTTCCTCGTAATCTATGTCATCGCCGTTAATAGTTACAACTAAGGTTACTGTCTCCACGTCCATCTCACTAACAACTATGGATACCTCCCTAACGCCGTTGACTTTAGAGAGGTTCTTAGCTAGCGTGACCAGGGTTGGCTCCCTTATTGGCTTAAGTACGTCTAAGACTAGCTTCTTGAGCCCCATATTACCTGTATGCACCTCTTTAAATCAGAGTCTAACATAATATTTGCTATATCAATTATTAAGTCTTTACTTAACTCTGACTCTATTGACTTTCTTGTTTGCCCAAGAATATCTTCTTATGCGTTTTGAGGCGCCGAAACCGCATGCAGCGCAATATCCTTTAGCCACGTTGTAGGAGTGTCTGCCGCACCTCCTACACCTTATGTGTGTTTTCCCCTTGCTTCGCTTACCCATGGAGGGTGTTCCTTTCATACTATATCACCTGAATCACACGGGCGACATGAATATTATGTTTTCCCCTCTAACAACGACCACGCCCAACTTTCTTGACTCGTTTTCTAGTATTTCCTCAGCATCTTCGAGAACTATGTTGAGGTGTTGATCAAAGCTTCTTAAGACCCCCCTAAGCAGCTTATTACCACGCAGTTTAACTAGTATTAGCTTGCCGAGATTCTCACTCAGTAATCGTTGGGCCGCGTCACTCATCCTCAACACCTATCCTGAGTTAACCACTAAAACTATATAGTGCTGGCTTTAAATATTTCAGTGTTTTAATGAGCGTGGGTGAGGTATGAGTAGGTATCCTTTGAGGAAGAAGGAGCTTAAAGAGCTCGAGGAATATTTAACGGCTCAGTACCCTAAACTCGCTTCAGTTTTAGGGAGGTTGGAGACAGGCTATATAATAGAGTTAGAGGATGTGGGGAGACAGGACATCAGCCTAGTAATCCTCAACGAACTCCCAGCGTTCATCCAAGTAGGTAAGGACCTCAGGATACCGACTCTAGTATTAGTGAAGATGTCAGGGATTGAGAGCACTCAGTACGCGGTAGTTGATGAAGGAGCGGTCAAACACCTCTTAAACGGCGCGGACGTCATGTCACCCGGAATACAGGAATGCTCTAAATTCCAGGGAGGAGCTTTAGTAGCTGTCTGGAATCCAACGAAGGAAACGCCGCTCTGTATAGGTAGGGCTTTAATGAGTTGCGAGGAGATAATGAGGGTACGCAAAGGGAAAGCGATAAAGAACGAGCACTACGCTGGGGACAAGATATGGAGGAAATGCTTAGAGTTACTGGCTAGTAAGAGCAGGTAGGTCTGAACAATGCTTAAAACTTTCAGGTCTTAGTGTAATGGGTTTGGGATGTATCCGCTAGTAGGGTTTGTTTGCAAGCCTAGGAGAGAAGTTAGGAAGGTGCTTAAGAAGGGCCGCCCCTCAGACCTAAAAATAGGTATCTTAACACCCATGCCTTATGAGGCGGCCGTAAGCTCTCTCTTCATGCAGTTAGCTTACTACTATCTTAACAGTCTCGAAAACGTCATAGCGTTTAGGTACGTATACGATGGCGAGGAGGACGTCGTCGAAGCACTTGACGCTTGCTTAAACCCTAAGAATCTTGACGCCTTACTCATATCAGCCTCGTTCGAGCTTGACTACCCTTACATCGCCAGGATCTTAGCTGGGTTAGGGCTACTCCCAAGAAAGGACACGGTAAGACCTATCGTAGTCGTGGGGGGTTTATCACCTACATCGAACCCGCTCCCACTATCTAAGATAGCTGACGTAGTAGTTATAGGTGAGGCAGAACCAATACTAGATAAATTAATTGATTTGCTAGGGCACTCAAACCCTTTAAGTAAGATGAGAGAGGAAGAGAACTTAATGACTTTCCCCCCTGAAGGTCTTAAACGTAAGGCTCTAGTAAGAGATTTAGATAACGTGTTCTTCCCTATCACGCAGACCCACCCGTTAGATGAGGAGCCCGCGTACGGTCACGGACTAAGAATAGAGATCTCAAGAGGTTGTAGGAGGTTTTGCGCTTTCTGCTTGGAAGGCCACGTATCAGCGCCCTTCAGGTACAGGTCTTTAAGCAGGGTAGAAGACATCATCTCTAAAGGACTTGAGCTCATTCCCCTGAAGAGAGTGATTTTTTACTCGCTCTCGTTCTTTGATGTGCCTTACGCGGAGACACTGCTCGAGAAGCTAGTGTCTGAGGGCGTCGAGTTCAGCGTGCCCTCACTAAGACCCGACTACCTAACCGAGAAGCGTGTGGAGCTAATCGCTCGTGGGGGTCAGAGAACACTAACCATAGCTCCCGAGATCTTAATACCTGAAATCTCGTGCCCCATAGGTAAGTGTTTCAATATCGAGAGTCTTAGAGAGTTATTAATTCATTCAGCCCTAACAGGGTTCAGACATGTTAAGTTATACCTCATGACGGGCTTCCCTAAAGAAGACGTGGAGGTTAGTGTTAACGCTATCAGGAAGTTAATTCAAGAAGTTTTAAAAGCGGGGGTGAGGATACCGCCTAATTTCTTTAGGTTGAGCGTTAACTTACTAGTCCCGAAGCCTTGGACCCCCTTCCAATACCTCCCGCCACAACACGTCAAACAAAGAGAGAGTAACCTACGCTTATTCCAGAAAAACTTGAGAAGTAAGTGCGTGGAGGTCGAGACTCATAGTGCTGACTGGTTATTTGCTCAAGCTTTAATAGGCCTCGGCGATACCAGGATCTCAAACCTGGTAGTAGAACTCGGCGTTAGGGGGGTAACACTAGGTAATCTCAAAAGATTGATTAGAGAGCTGAAAATCGATGAATTACGTTACGTTAAGGAGGGCTGGGAGGAACCGCCGTGGATGAAGTACCTAGACCTAGGCATCAACCCGAAGTATTTAGAAACGAGGTACAGAATATTAGTCTCAAACACGAACTAACAATTCCCTAGCAGACGATTAATAACCTTGCACGTTAGTTTTAGAGCCTCATCACTGAAGACTATCCTCAACTGCTGAATCCTGAAGGACTTCTCAGCACTCTCTTAAGAGTGGAAAGATTTAAAAGGATTAAGTAACTCTAAATTAATGGGCCGGTAGCTCAGCCTGGAAGAGCGCTCGGTTGGCATCCGAGAGGCCCCGGGTTCAAATCCCGGCCGGTCCACCACACCCCAATAAAAGAGCAAGCTGAGTCTGTAGTTTAGGGTTTCTTAGCGAAGATCTTAGTTGGAGTTACTTTATGGAAGACCCTGCCCGCTCCGTGAAGCAGTACGTTAGTCTTGCTGAAGTCAATGCTCCACTCATCAACCAATCCTTCCAGGACCTTGACTAGGAGTACCTCGAAGACGTAGAAGTTCACCTCACCTACCTGGATTCTCTCGTACACTTTACTCTCTAATATCGCTATTGAGCCCTTCAACCCAGGCGGCTTGACGAGAGTGCTTGGAACTAGCTCGAGAGAGAACTTACTAACCTTATCCACATCTCTACCTGACACTGAACCCATGTTGTAAACTAACTGTAGCAGTGCGTCGCTGGGCACGTTAATGGTTGCTTCACCCAAGCTCTCTAAACATTCGTTAGTAAAAGTTTCTCTATCTACCACGACACCGACAGTAGGGGGTTCCTCGCTGATGGGAGTGTTCCAGCTTGCGGGCATGAAGTTAACTCTATTATTGGTGCAGAGGGTTCCCAATACTATCGTGAATCTAGGATGAAGTACACGGTAATACTTTCCTCTATACTCAACGTACACCTCAAATCACCTAGTTATAATCAGCTTTAAATCTTATAAAATATCGTTTAAGTTATCATTAAACAACTAAAGCTAGTGAGTCAAGCACTCTCGGCTTGTAAACCTCTACGGTAGCTGGTAACGAAGACTTCTTTTTCTTACGTTCTTCTATGAGGTTGTAGAGCTTGTTAATGGCTTCCGGCTCGCCGTGATTCAATATTATCTTCTTTGGCTTAGGACTCAAGTTTTCTAAGTATGCGAGTAGCTGGTTCTGGTCTGAGTGTCCGGAGAATCCTTCTATGGCTTCAACCTCCATATTAATAGTTATGGATTCTATCTTGTTTTCAGTAATTAGGTTAACGTTCCTAACCCCGTCCTTAACTTTGCGTCCTAGAGTGCCCTCCACCTGGTAATTAACGAATAGTATGGTGTTTTTAGGGTCTGGAGCCATGATCTTGAAATACTCTACTGCTGGACCGCCTGTCAGCATTCCGGAGGTAGCTAGTATTATGGCTGGCTCGTCAGAATCCACTATCTCCACCCTGGCTTTCCCGCTTTCCACGACCTTGAATGATTTGTGTAGGAACGGATTTCTACCCTCGTTTATTAAGTTACGTATCTCGCCGGACAGTAAGTCGGGGTAGGCGGTGTGAATAGCTGTCACCTCGTTTATCATGCCCTCCACGTATACCGGGGTTTCAGGTATTTTACCCTCGTCTATAGCTGTCGCTAGGATAGCCAACACTTCCTGAGCTCTACCTACTGCGAGGGTAGGTATCAACACCTTACCCTTCCTCTGAAGAGTTCTATTAATCACTTCCACGAACTTCGCTTCCGCCTCATCCCTAGGTAATTGCACGGTGTTCCCGTAGGTAGACTCCATTATGAGGGTATCAACCCTCGGAAACTCCGTGTGCGCCTCGTCAAGCAGTCTAGTCTTCCCGTACTTGAAATCACTCGTGTATACAACGTTATGTAAGCCTACACCGATATGGAAGTGCGCTATGGAAGAACCTAGTATGTGGCCAGCACGATAGAAAGTGAGTCTGACGTCAGGAGATATGTCCGTGACCTCACCGTACTTTAAAGTTATGGTATGCAGTAACGCTTTATGAACGTCCTGCAGGTCGAAGGGGAGGGGCCTGCCCTCACGTCTAGAAATGTCTAGCAAATCTAGCTGGAGTAAAATCATTAAATCCCTAGTAGCTTCAGTCGCGTACACGGGACCCTCATAACCAAACTTGAAGAGTAGGGGGACGAGACCGCAGTGATCGAGGTGCGCGTGGGTAACCACGACAGCGTCTATATCCTCTAAAGACACGTCAACGGCGTCTAACCTAGGCATTGATTGCTTGAAAGTCGGGGCTGAAGGGTTATACCCGAAATCAACTAAGATCTTAGATTCTTGGGTTTCGAGAAGTATTGAGGAACGCCCTACCTCCTGGAACCCTCCCAGAGCAGTTATCCTCACGTAGGGATCCTTAAACAGTGTGTCCCTATGTATCCTATCACCTATGTTCCTAAGTATCTTCCTCCTAATATCTGACTGCGATATCAAGTATTTTATCGTGGACTCAAGTATTAAAGACCTGAGAGGTGGTTTCCTAAGTATGTGAGGTCTCCAGCCAGTCTCCATGAATATCTTGTTGTACAGCTGGCGCTTATCTTTGAAAAAGACTGCCGGGTTAGTTGTCTTGATTATTACCTCCCCTAAAACCTCGTCGAAAGTTATGTCTTCCTTAGTTAAGCCTAGATCAGGAGGTACTTCGTTAAGTATTATTCCTAAAGCGTCATCGACATCCCTACGCGAGGACTCATCAACCCTGACAACCACTCTCTTCTTTATGATCTTAGCTATTGACTTGATAGTCTCCTCTTTCTCTAGAACACTCTTCACGTCCCTCAAGTATATCGCTATCTCAGGACCCTCAAACTCTATCTTAGTTAACCCAGCCTCTGGAGGTATGTTCTTGTATATTTCCTCTAAAATCTTCAACCTAACCTTATCGATTAAAGCCACTCAGTAAACCCCCTACCACAAAGCGAGAGTGTTTATCTCGATAGAGCCTTTCTTTACTACAGCCACGTCTACTCCCTCACCGCTAAACACGTCTCTCCTAGTCGATGCTCTGATAGCTTCTAAAGCTAGCTTAACAGCTTCCTCAACACTGAGGTCTGGTGAGTACCTACTCTCTATCAAACCTATGGCGACGGGGCTACCGGATCCCGTCACAGCGTAGTTCTCCTCCGTATAGTCACCGAACCACTGAACAGCGTATAGTCTTGGCTCCGTATCGTAACCCCCAACTATCAGCTGTACTTCGAACGGGAAGTACTTGTACGTGTTGAGCAGAAGCCCTAAATACGAGACCAGGGTTCTAACGGGTACTTGAACCCCCTCCTCATACTTGAACTTCCTCGCTAGATATTGGAGTTGTGATGCGAGTATCTGTGCATCCGCAACCAACCCCGCTATAGACATCACCACGTGATCATCTATCTTGATGATCTTCCTAACCCTCTTATGAGCTATGAAGTAACCCTGACTAGCTCTCTTATCCGCGGCTATGACTACGGAATCCCTCAACTTCAAGCCGACTGTAGTCGTCCCATGCAAAACTTTCACACGCCACCACCTAAACTTCTTAGGTTATGATCTTTTTAAGTAGATTACGGATCCTCCTATACGAAATATATTTACAGCGATAATAAGTTTAACTTTAGGTGCGGGAATTGAGGAGAGAACCTCACGTGATTGACCTACCTAAGAAGGTAATTGTCGGAGAGAATGTGGTGTGGCAAATCCCTAAAGTTATTCAGGAGCTCAGGCTAGGCAGGAGAGCCCTCATAATCACCGGACCCAACGTTTGGGGCTTAGTAGGGAAAGCTATTGAGGAGATGATGTCCTCAAGTAACTTGAGTTACGAGGTAATCAAGGTTTCTAAACCTACTTTAGGTGAGGCAGAGGACTTGAATGAAGTCTTAAACAAGTTTCTGCCAGACCTGATAATAGGTTTGGGCGGGGGGAAACCCATAGACATCGCTAAGTATCTCTCCGCAAATTCTGGGACTCCCTTCATAAGCGTCCCAACAACCTCCTCACACGACGGGATAGCCTCACCGTTCGCCTCACTCAGGGGAGGTAGCAGGATCACCTCAGTGCTGGCTAAGCCTCCCGTAGCAGTCATAGCAGATTTAAGCATAATAGCCTCAGCACCGGCTAGAGTGATTAAGGCCGGCGCGGGCGACCTAATAGCCAAGTTTACGGCGGTTCTAGACTGGAGACTCGCTCACAGACTTAAGGGAGAGTATTACGGTGATTACTCGGCACAGCTAGCCCTACTCTCGGCAAAACACGTCGTGAATTACTCTGACGTAATCTCCAAGCTATCTTTAGAGGGCGTGCGCGTCATAGTGGAGGGCTTGATAAGTTCCTCAGTAGCTATGTGTATTGCTGGGAGCTCCAGACCTGCTAGCGGCTCTGAACACTTATTTAGTCACGCTCTAGACTCCATAGCTAATTACCCGGCCCTACACGGGGAGCAGGTAGGGCTCGGCACGATAATGATGTCATATCTTCACGGGAAGGAGTGGAGGAAAATAAGGAAAGTCCTTAAGAAGATCGGTTTACCGACCACGGCTAAGGAGTTAGGGGTTAGGGACGTTGACGTGATAGAAGCCTTAACGATGGCTCACAAGATAAGAACAGAGAGGTATACAATCTTAGGTGAGAGTGGTTTGACGTACGAGGCTGCGGAAAAACTAGCGAGAGAAACGGAAGTCATAGACTAACCCTACAAAAATTAAATATCTCTCCCGGAGCTAGGAAGCGTTTTAGGGAAATAACGCTAGAACTATTTTTGGGTTCTATGCGGTACGGTCGGGAGATACTCTACGGCAGGTCTTCTCGCGGCTTCCTGAGGGTATAATGACATCAGCTTATATATTGCTGGAGGTATTTCTGTTCTCACGTTAAGTCCCAACTCTTTAAGTTCCTCAGCCGTTATGGGCCAGTCATGCGTGTATCTCCCCATCACCAGCTTATCGATAACTAACTCAATCTTATCTTGAGGCAGTTTATTCTCGAGCAACTTCCTCACAAGATCCTTAGTTTGGTTTAGAGCTTTCTCGGCTATATCAGCAAGAACTAAGATCTCGTCACTGACTTTCTCAACACCCTTCTCTCTAACAACCTTGATGATTGAAGGGGCTGGTAAAGAACCTGTCTGAGTGCTTATTTGCGGGTCAACAGGGCCTAAAACTGCGTCAGGATCCATCCAGATTTCATCAGCTGCTAAAGCTATGAGGGTCCCCCCACTCATAGCGTAGTGTGGCACGACCACAATCTTCTTGCCGGGATGTCTCTTAAGCGCTAGCGCTATCTGGGAGGCGGCTAACATTAAACCACCAGGGGTATGCATTATGAGCATTATGCCCTTATCAGCTGGCGCGGTTCTTATAGCACGTAAGATTTCCTCGGAATCCTCTATATCTATGAACTTATAGAGTGGTATGCCGAATAAGGTTATTCTCTCATGTCTGTGAATCAGAGTTATGACCTTAGAATTATAGAATTCTTCAAGACTCCTTATTATCGAGATTCGAGCGTTCCTAAGTGACGAGTACCTTAGCTGAGGATACATAAAACTAACAAATATCCAAACAATTAAGAAAAACCAGAGAAAATCAGTAAAACTCGGTACACCATCCAACTCAATTACCTCAATTAAGAATTATGACACAAGAACCTTAATAAACTTCTCAATATCGCTTCAGATTACGTGAGCGTTCGCTAAACCCGCGTCAACTTTAGTACGGGTTCTCTCAAGTCACGGACTTAATACAACCTTATTTTCCTTATTGTTAATACTTATTTTAGAGATATTCACTATGATGATTAGATCCGCGAATAACGACGCAGTGTTTAAGGCGAGTAGGGAGAGGCTTGTTAAGTCGTTGATAGAGGAGGGTATCCTTAAGAGCGAGGATGTTATTAGGGCTATGCTGACAGTCCCTAGAGAAGAGTTTGTTCCCGCTAAGTATAGGGAGTTAGCGTACTTAGATACCCCGTTATCAATAGGTTGCGGTCAGACTATCAGCGCTCCCCACATGGTCGCTATAATGACTGAAGCCCTCAAAGTGTCTCGAGGTAATAAAGTCTTGGAGATCGGGACTGGGAGTGGTTATCAAGCCGCGATCATAGCCGAGATAGTTAAGCCTGAAGGCCATGTATGGACTGTTGAGATAATACCGGAGCTAGCTAGGTTCGCGGAAGAAAACCTTAGGAGAACAGGCTACTCAAGTTACGTGACGGTAATTGTCGGTGATGGGAGTAAGGGGTATCAAGACGCCGCACCATACGACAGAATAATAGTTACGGCGGCAGCGCCTAAAGTACCTGAACCACTCATAACTCAACTCAAAGACGGCGGTCGGATGGTGATACCTGTTGGTGACGCGTACATGCAAATCCTCAAAATAATTGAGAAAAGAGGGAATTCATTACACGTTGAAGACTCAGTACCCTGTGTTTTCGTCCCCTTACTCGGCGAGTACGGGTTCAAGAAAAACTTCTGGCTCGATAACGACCCCCACCCCTAAAAGAGCAGGATCTCATTCAAATGGTGGATGCTCATGTAGTATTTAGTTCAAACCTGTCCGTTGAAGAACTATGCAAGATTATAAGGCGCGTTACCCTTATATTTAGGTGCTGGGGGGTCAAGATGCCTGTAGTAACGTTAATTAATCACTTGGTTGCTAGGGAAGGGTTTAAGTTTATTCGGGGACAGCCTTCCGAGGAGTGTTTGAAGTGTAGGTTGAGGCCCGTGTGTCTAGATAAACTGAAGCTTAACCACTTGTACGAGGTAGTTAAGGTCACTAACATTAAAAACCCTTGCAAACTCTACGGGTATGTAACAACTGTGGAGGTCGAGGAAAGACCGATAATGCTGGTAGTGCCTAAGAGGTTAGCGTTAGAAGGTCTTAAGTTTGCTCGTAAGTCTATAGAATGCAATGAAATTAAATGCCCTTATCGTCCTTACTGTAACATAGAGTACCTTAAGGGTAACGTGCCAATCAAGATTGTGAGGATCATGGATAGGGTTAACTGCCGGGCTTCCAAAGAATCTATGGTCTTGGTCGAAGCAGTATTAGCGGATTAGCTTAGTGTTTATCTGCACTATCTCGTCGGTCACGGTATTTCCTCTAACGTATTTCCTTCTTCTCTCGCCCTCGTCTCGCGGGTGAAAACCTGGCGGTTCTGAGAGCAGCAAAGCTTTCTTAATCCCCCCTTGTAGTGAGGGAATCATCGGAAAACCAGAGCTATCTGAACCGCCAGTTATTAGAAGCTTCCACTCAGCCGGCAATCCTACGACTGAGGCGGGAACGGTATCACCTATCTTCTTACCTATGAGCGCGTTAGCCTTATCGCCTGTCACAGCAATCTGGAATGAGGCAGCCCTGAAGATCTCGCCTAAAACCTCCTCCGAGCCTACCTTTTCTGAAAGAAAAGCTGAAGGGACCATGACAGTATCTGGCGGGACTGAGGAGTCATCAACTAGCTTAACGGTCAGGTTGACTTTCTCCTTATTAGTCTTGTTTTTCCATATCCTGAGCGTGGCAATGCCTAGAGGGGAATTAACGACTTTCTTGGTCTCTGGGTTAATCTTGCATATAGTCAGAACCCTATTATTCTTATGTTCCTCACCATAGCTTAAATCACTAGAACCCACTACCTTAACTAACAAAGGCCTTGGGTTCACAGCTTCCGGATCCGAAACCACCACCTTAAACTCAGGCATTACGTTTACTCACCTACTCGCTGTTAAATTTTTGGAAAACTAAATAAATAAGCTTTCACGACCTGACCTCACCGTTTCTTGGTAGATTTTGGTTTATTGTCTTTCCTCGCTATCTATTTCTTAACGGTCTCCCCGAGCCTCCCTCACCGAGGTAGCTCTGCCCCGGTCGCCCAGGGCTTCACGACCCCACGGCTCTCGCCAGTTAATGTTCCTGCACCA
>CAZWSU010000083.1:0-22367 GCA_964636755.1 uncultured Desulfurococcaceae archaeon | reverse complement strand
TAGCAACCAGAACATCTATCTCTCCTTCCTTAACACCCTCCTCATATCTTATCTCCTCTTCATTTTCATTCATGTCATGAAGATCTAGCTTAATCTGGAGTCTGGGGAGGGCTGGGACATAATTGTTGATAAGATAGGAGTACGTCTCATACTCAAGAAAAGATTTCTTACAGAAAACTATGTCAATATACGTCTTCAAACTCTTAGCACTCATCTCCGGTAGAGCACTGAGAGCCTCTAAGTGACCTAGATAGTAACTAATTATCTGACCACGAAGCTCTTGAGAAATATTGGGAAATTCAAGATATTTAGCGAGAATCTCCGAAGCCTTACTCCTGCAATCCCTACTCTTCAAACAATCCTCTAAATCCTCAATAGACTCCCTCGACTCTAACAACTTCTTACAAGACTTCTCAAAAACATCAACCACGTTATTAATTCCGACACACATAATACCTGGCTCACGCAATAACCTGACACCTCTCTCAGCTAAAGCACTCCACACCTTATGAATAGGTATAGAATCCCCAATCCTAATCTCTACTCTCTCACTATCAACCCTCTTCTCAAGTAACATCGCAAGGTACACAGCATACATGAAAGTCCTCTCAGACAAGACATCAGATAACTTTGAGCGAAGACTTACTAAATAATTCACTAACCCGTAACGAAATAACCCTGCTTCAGCTATCTCATTAACGGTATTAGCTCGTTCCTCCTCACCTAACTCACCTAAAGTAATCATGAGTTGCTTAACCTCATTAATAATCCTTTCCTGAAGTCTTCTAACATCATCTACTAACCTATCTAAAGTCTTGTTCAACTCCCTCTCAACTTTCTCTAATTCATGATCATAAATTCTCTTAACTATACTGTTAAAGTAGCTCATGTCAGATAGCTTGAGCTCTTCACATGATTCTTTTTAAAATGCTCATCATACTTTTTAACCAATTCTCTAAATAAAAAACTCAAGACCTTTCTATAAATAAAAGCTTCAGTAATTGATGATACTACACTCACACACTATCCCACATATTTTAGGGAACTAAAATATATATCTTACTGAGTAACTAAATATTTGGAGATTACTATGAGTTCTACGCAGACAGAGGAACTCCTCCTTAATTGGGGTGCTAGGATTGGCGCGGCAGCATACTCAGATGGTGTTAAAGCGTCGCAGCTGGAGAATATCCTAGCTATCTTAGACGTTATTGAGGCTAAGGAGGCATTACTGATCACAGCATTATTTGCGTACAGGCAAGCGCGGAGACTCGGAACCGGTAATACTATGGCTAGGATGATTCAGCAAGCCATGCTCGACTTATATGAGAAGAACCTCACTAAAAAAGAGGCAAGGGAGGTTCTAGGAATCGCTAAATGGGTCTACGAAGCTCTACAAGGAAGCGGTATTAGAGTCCAGAGAGACCAGCTAAGTAAGTTAACGCTCCACGAACTACTTAAGCAATTCACGCGATAAAAGGTGAGTTAAGACTTGGGAGAGGGTTACGACGACCTAGATAGGCTTGAGGTACTCACAATTATTAAGGGCACCCTCATAAATGAGACCCCACTACGTGTCGGGGTAGGTAAAGAACCACCTCTCGGCTCAGCCGTTGATACGGCAGTACTTAGAGTGAGATTCGCTGACGGCACTCATAAACCATTCATACCCGGAAGTAGCTTGAAGGGTGTCCTACGAAGTTTAGTTGAAGCCATAGCTAAAGCCCAGGGAGAACCAATACATAATCCCTGGGACATCCCTAAGGTAGAGGAGGAAGCGAGAAAAGGTAATTTCTGCGTAATATGCGGGTTATTCGGTAGTACGAGGCTAGCTAGCCATGTACGTGTCTACGACGCGTACCCTACCGAAGAAGCACCAACATTCACCAAGACTGGAATAGGACTAAACAGAGATTTCCGGGGGGTACAGCCCCACATACTCTACACTGAGGAGTTCGTAGCCCCAGGAGTCCGTTGGAGGTTTAGGATGGACATAATCAATGTGCGCGTATTCCCGGAACCGCAAGACAAACGCGGAAATCTATTACGTCAGGTAATAGACCTCCTATCAAATGGGTTAGTACAGGTAGGGGCGAGGAAAACCGTGGGATATGGCCTAGTAAGACTTGAGAGAGCTAAATATGAGGTTTATGAAGTCAAGGAGGGAGCGCTCGTGAAGACTTCTGAGGGTGAGATCTAGGATGGTGCAGCAGTGGATCTCACACTCCATATTACTGAGAGAGCATCTACTAACAGGGTATATACTTGTTAAGAGCCCTATACGCATTGGTGCAGGAAGAGAAGCCCCACTCGGATCGCCCGTAGACTTAGCCGTAATAAGAATAAAGTTAAATGACAAGCTAGTCCCATACATCCCGGGAAGTAGTATCAAGGGGGTCTTCAGAAGCGTCGCAATACAACTAGCGAAAGCAAAAGGATTAGACGTGTGTAGCGGACTGAGTAAAGAGACCTGCATGAACAAAGAATACACAGCAGGCGAGACCCTCCTAGACCACATACAATCCCTACTAAGAGACGGCCTAAATATCGAAGCTCTAGATACCTTCAATAAGAAAGCGTGCTTACTCTGCAAAATCTTCGGAGCACCATCATTCTCAGGACATGTAGACTTTAGCGACGCATACCCAATCGACGAACATGGTAACGTCCTTGATATCTTAACGGGCGTTAGAGCAGGAATAGCAATCAACAGAAGGACGGGCGCTACATACCCTGGAGCACTATACCATGTCGAGTACATTGAGCCCGGCTCAAAATTTAAGTTCGTGATACACTCAACGAACTTACCTAACTACGCTATCGGTCTCCTAGCGAAGATCTTGAGGATGATTCATCAGGGCTGGGTCAGGATAGGGGGCTTCAAGACTAGAGGCTTCGGAGAGGTAAGCATAGAGAACCTAAGATTCATAGTTAAGGAAATGAAAATTGAGGACTTAAAACTATCAGCTCTAGACGAATACGACGAGGTTGTTGACTTAGGAAACCTAGCTGAGAAATCAGGAGACAAACTAGAATGTAGTGGTAGTAAGGCATGGGAATGCTTAGCTAAGTTTGAGGAGGTATGGGAGCGTGCAAAACTTACTTAAGGTCATGCGGAACACCCCGAGACCACGTGACAAGATTGAATATCTTTCAGGACGCTTAAACGTCAAGATCAGGTCATGCTCAAGAAGTTACGGGGATCCACTAGATAGCTATGTCTACATAGGTTCCGGCTTACCATCTATCGCCATAGACCTCGACGAGTTCATATCCCGAGTAAGGAAGTCCAAATCTAGAGAGAGCCTCGAGAGGATATTAATGGAATCAGAACAAAGGATAATTAAAGACTATGAGGCATTCCCTGTAGTAGGTCGCAGACTAGTCATTCCCGGGAGCAGTGTAAAAGGGAATGTGAGAAGTAGGTTAGAACTTAGCTTCTTACCTAAGAACGGCTACATAAGATCTTGCATGGTGAGAGCCTCTAAGCAACCTGTGAGAGAGCCGCCTCCCGGCACGCATGGGTGGAGACATTTCAGGATTTGGTCAAGAACACTGAGTTTTGCGAGAGAAGAAGCCTGTGATTACAGCAAGGGGAGAGAAGGTGTATGCCTTATCTGCGACCTCTTTGGCACAACAGGACTTCAAGCACTCATCAGCTTCAGCGACTTCATAGGTGTTAATATAGACTATGAAACCCTCAGCCCCCTAGAACTTACGGACGGAGAAAAACTAAAGGCAGCCCCCCCAGGTAGTACGTTCTCTGGGCACATAGAGTTTAAGAGCATAAAGCCAGCTGAGCTAGGTTTACTGATGTACGGAATGGGGTTAAGGAACTCACGAGAAGGCAGGCCTGTACTCCTAGGCAAACACAAGTACAGGAGATTCGGGATCGTATTAGGGGTGGTGAGGTATGTCATCGACTCACTGAAGCTAGCGGAATTCTCAAAACCGCTTGAAGTCTACGACATAAACATTACACCAGGAAGCGAAGTAAGGGATGCAGTTCTTGACAAACTTGTTAAATCCCTTATCGAGGTCGCTCAAAAAGAATTTAATGGAGAGCTAGCTGACATCGATGAGGTGAAGGAGCTTGAGCGAGTTGAATCTGGAGCTTAGAGAGCCTTACCCAATATATAGGAGTTTGAGAGTCCCGTTATGGGAAAACGAGGAAGTAATTAATGTGAGGAGGGTGAGGGAAGCAGACATAGAAAAATTCAGGAGAGGTCTCACGGAACTGAAAGGAATCCTAACTAGCGTCAGTGAGTTCGCCGGAAGACACCTAGGATGCGAGAGGCTACAGCGTCTAGCGGACGCTATCGCCTTATTCTATAAGGCCCCGTTAATTCAGGAAGTATCGCCTGTAGCACCCACCCCGTTAAAAGCCAACGTGATGATGCTTCTCCTCGGAGATAAGGCCGTGATGAGTGAAGACGAGTTAGGTAAAGTGATTAAAGACCCGTTCGAGTTTTCTAGAGTCATTGCGGGAAAGGATTTTAAGAAGCTCTTAAGCGGGCTCCAAGTATCTAGATTACTTGATAGGGAGATTAGCGAACTGGTTTACAACTCGTGGATAGCTTTTCCAGCCGACACAAGACCTGGCTACAATACGTCAAGCTTAATAGCCCACCTACTCTTAACGTCAGCTGTGGCCTGGGCTCTCAATCAAGGAATCGATACGTGTAGGGAGAGCACCGTACGTCTAGCAGCACTTCTTCACGACATAGGTAAGGCTGTCAACCCAGAACATCATGTCACGGAATCCCTAAGGATCACAGAGTACCTGCTCAGCAATATACTCACGCATAAGGAGCTAGAGGAGGTGAAGAACCTAGTAGAGGAGCACCACAAACCCGGTGGTGTGCTGAAGAAAGCTGACGAGATAGCATCTGAAGCTGACAGGTTGGATAGACTAGTTAAGGAAGTTCTCGATACTAAGATAAGCACTATTGAAAAAATCTTAAATAAAAGCAGGGACCAGTGGGACTTCTGGAAAGCTCTCTACAATAAGATCGAGGAACTAAGGAAAAGAGACGTTGTACTAACTGAGGATCCAGTCAAGGAATTGAGTGAACTCTTTCTAAGGGAAGTAAGTAAGCCAGACCTAAAAATTACTGAAGCTCCCAAAGAAATACAGGAGTTAAAGATGATTCTCATTGATATAGCATCCATTCAGGAATTCGTGTATAGAGCACAGGAATTAAAGTCCATCGCAGCAGCCAGCAACATTATTGACCTCGTAACTCAAGCTCACCTCTTGATTTACCTCAGATACCACGGAATTAGGATACCGCCTGAAGCTCTCGTATACGCAGGTGGAGGTAATATCTTAATGATAGTACCCGATAGAATATCCCAGAAAATCATACAACATATCAGAGAGTACGAGGCAGAAATGACTAAACTCGGCGCTTCACTAAGCATAAAGTACTCAATAACGAATTTCTCCAGCGACTATGCACATCTAATTAAGATGCTTGGGAGGAGAATAGCCTTATCTAAGATGTCCGTGAGTCTTTACGAAAACCTTAACCAAATTGTAAGCTATGACAAGCGCATGGAACTCTGTAATTTATGCTATAACGATATAGCGGTAGAACAAGTTGTGACTCCTGAGGGCAGAGTTCCCGTTTGCAGGCTTTGCAAGAAACTATACGAACTCGGAGTTAAGGAACACTTCAACTCTAAGTGGGTAGCTGAGATAAACCTAGCCGGAGACTCTTTCTCAGCTATGGAAGCTTTCAGTAATGACTGGGAGAGCGTCTCCAGATGGGTTATGGAGATAATATCTGGTCATGACCCAGAAGAACTACATCGTGTCAGCGGACTCATCAGCGGTGGGTCGTCTCAGCATGTCCTAAAGGAACCACAGATATCATATCCCGTGAAACTCAGAGACTACTCAGTGATAAAATTTGACGGGAATTCTATAGGTTCATTCGTTCTTGAGGCAATATCCTTCACCGATGCTATAGAAAGGAGCTTCAGGATTGACGTGGCAATTAAAAAAGCATACATTAAAGCTTTAGAAATACTCTACAATAGCATAAAGGAAGTAGCAGGCAGGGAAAGAGCTAGGAGAGAAGCTGCCAGGATCTTCCTAGGCACAATTTATATGGGGGGTGATGACGGGCTCCTCATAGTACCTGCATGGGCTTCCATACCCCTCGCACAGTTCATAGCTGAAGAGTTCGCCAGAGAACTCGGGTTATCTAGGGGACTTACAGTAGCTGTAACCGGGGGACATGTCAGGATGAACGTATGGTCACTGATAGATAGTTCCTCAGAACTCATGGAAAGAGCAAAGGAGATTGCTGGAGCCAATAGGAGCGCTCTAATCTTTGATCTTTACGAGGGCGCCGCACCCTCAGGTAGAGAAGCTGTAGAACGGATTGCTAGGCTCTCAAAGAAGCTTAGGAAAATTGATGAACCGAGCACGACCTATGTCTCAAGCGTGGTAGCGGAGAGTACGCAACCATACCTTACCGGGCTTGATGACTTAGCTAATAAGGTGGTTCCGGAGATATGGACCGTACTCTCGATGATATTAAACGTGAACTTAGGTAGTTCTTCATGGACCCGAGAAGCCCTCATAGAGTCCTACCATAAAACAGTAATTAGCTGTTTCCTCGCTTCTAGAGTACTAGGCAATGAGAGCTCTACATACGCAAAGCAAGTAGAGGAAATGCATGAACATTTGAGATCTCTTAGGAAAGTAATACTCACCTCAATAAGAGAGGTATCGAGATTTAAACACTCTAAGGAGTTACTCTATATATATGTTAGCAGGCAGGCCAAGTCCTCTTCAGGCAAATCAAAGGAGTACTACGAGAGACTCCTCAACTTACTAAATAAGAACATGTTTGATCAAACTGGAAACCTAGACTTAGAAAGGAGTACGGGACTGGCTGACCTCATAATTTTAATAAAGTTCATTAAAGGTGGCGCGTGGTGATAAGCTTTAGTTTAGAACTCAAGGCAGTCACCTTACTCACAGTGGGTGGAGGAGTCCCCGAACTCTTCGGGGCGGATGCGGTCTTCATACGAGTACCGGAAGCTTCAGGCAAATACAAGCTGTACGTGCCTGGTAGTAGTGTGAAGGGGGCCCTCCGCTCAGCGGCCAGCAGAATAGCCAAGCAATACGGGTTTGAGTCTTGCGGCGAAGTAGAGCCGGGACGTATAGCACGCGCTCACAGCAAAAGAGTCTGTGACGTCTGCGCTCTCTTCGGTTACCCTAATAGACCAGGTGGTGAGAAATCGCCACTAACTATCAGCAACTTCGAGCCGCTGGAGAGTTTAGATGGCAAGCTAACCACTATAACGCATGTCTCTATAGACGAAAAGAGAGCTGTGGCCAGGGAGTGGGCCCTTTATGTCGCGGAATACATAGTTCCTGGAGTGCGTTTTCGTGGACACGTCAGCATTGATCACACGTCAAAGGAGCTCCTGCCATTATTACTCCTAGCCATTGCTGAGCTTAGAACCGGTAGGTTCGGCAGGAGATCTATCATTGATTTAAGGATAGTCGACGACAAAGAACTAAACAAACATGTAGATCAGAAATGGATAGGTCTCCTTGAGTCTCTGAGAGAGTGGTTATGGGTGGGTCTCATATGAAGTCCTTAAAGTTCCTTGAAGTTGAAATCAAATTACTGAGTCCCACGATAATACCCTCTAAAATGACGCGAAACGGGTATATCAGACCACTAGACTACATACCAGGCTCGACCTTAAGAGGCGCCTTACTCACAGCATTATACAGGCTCGGCTACGTTGATGACGAAACGATAAAGCAGGAAGCTACTGAACCTAGCGTGCTCTCGACACCAGCGTATCCCGTCAAGACCCTAGAAGAATCTGTAACCAATAAAGTCCTCTTATATCGTACGTTACCAGCAACCCCCACAACATTTAGGTGTAAGATCTGCGGCAAGACCGTGTTTAGCCTGAGTATATGGGACCCAAGCTCTGAAGAACCCCACTTAATGGTGGAGTGTCCGAGACATGGTCCAATGAAATCCCTCTATGCTTTGCCAGTGTATAAGCACGGCGACAACATAAGGATATACAGACCTAGAATCATTCACGCCACATCAGTCAGCATTCACAAAGAACTTGGCGTAGCTATGAAGGGAATGCTATTTAGTTACGAGGCGATAGCTGAGGGCACTAGATTCTGGGCCCGACTAGCTATGCCAGATTACATTGCCAAAAAACTCCCGGACCGACTTAATGTATCTATAGGTAGGGGAAGTTCGAGAGGTTTCGGATCTTCATCAGTCAAGATAAAACACTGTGAAGATCTTGCAGGTCATGAAACAACGTCCGGGGTTTTCATCTCACTCTCTCCGCTAATTCCGTTAAGCAGATTTTCTTATGGGGGCTGCGAGGTTAAGATAAGTAAAGTGCTTGGTAGATCAATGAAAACGCTTAGCGGATGGGATATGTTGTTAGGGAGACATAGACCTCTTATTGAGTTAGTGAAGCCAGGAGCCGTGGTTAAAGCTGAAATAAATTGCAGGGATTTTGAGAACACGAAAACGTTCATAAAGCTTCTCTCATACGGGGGTGTCCCTATTAAGTTAGATGAGACTTGGTTAACAGGATTTAACGTGCTTATCCCAGTAAATGAATATGTGAAATTCTTTGGTGGGAGTCTTGAGTAGTCACATGGAGCCCGTAGGATTTGAGGCGAAGTTCGTGGGAGTGCTTGAGTTTGAGAGTGAGGGGCCACTACATATTGGAGGTGATAGGTGGGGTAACGTATTATATCTGCTAAGGTTGCCAGACGGGCGTGTGTTAATCCCGGCTACGACATGGAAAGGAATTTTCAGGAACCTAGCGAAAAAGCTTGCGCCCTCCTTACCATTAAGCGGCATTGAGAAGCTAGCTATTGAGAGAGTGTCACTTACAGAGAGCCTAACTCATAAACGAGAAAAAGTTAGGGACTTACTTGACGTATTCAAGCAAGTTCTCAAAGGTCAGTTGAACCCCCTACTAGACTCCGCTGAAGTAAGAAGGGTTCTTGCGAAGATAGGTTATGAAGAAGAGGAACTCGAAAATCCCGAAGATTTAGCTGGCATGCTAATACGCTACCTGGAATACTATTGCCCCATTGGAAGACTCTTCGGTAACAGTGTACGCGCAGCTACTGTGAGGTTCTTTGACACGATCATTAACACAACCATTATGCGCAGACCTGGCATAGGGATTAATAGATCAACCGGCGGCGTTATGGAGGATTTACTATACTTCATTGAGTCCACCGCGCCCAACGTGAAGATTAAGCTAGTAATGATTGGAGAGATATGGAGAAGGGGTGATAGCCCCTCAAGACTTCTCGCATCTATACTTGAGACAGTCAAGACTTTAGGGATTAATGTAGGGGGACGTAAGAGTGTGGGATACGGGTTATGTACCTTAAAGAACAGCTACTTCCACGTAATCGAGCTCTCTAAAGATCGAGATAAATTCGGTGAACTACTCGCCAACCCCCTTAAGACCGATCCTCTAAGCCTAGAAGCCTTTACGTCATGGTTAAGAGGTCAACCCTAAGTACTGAGGCACTTCCAGCAACATATATTGGGGGATAATGACACATTAGCTGACGCGATATGTGCAATTATCCCAAGACTAAAAACTTAAGGCATCGTAATAACTTAACAACGTCATTCAGACCTCTTGAAGAAGGGATTAACGTGACCAAAATAATTTTGGATAGTTTAGTAGTTAATGCGGGAGGAGATTTAGAACACGAAGTTCACACTAGCTTTCAAAAAGATGCTTCCAGAAGAAATATTAAGGGTGGTTACATTTCATGAACCTCAGCCATGAGAACCCCCTCTATATAGCTCTTAAGCTGTTCGTTGAACCTGTTGAGTGTAAGCGATTACATGAACCAATCAACGGATGGGGTTGGGTATACTGCGAGAATATCGACGCTCTACTAAGAGACATAATACGAGCAGTTAGGCAAGGATTTGAGCCTCTTATAGCGTCAGTTCAAGGACCTATAAACATACTGAGAATTGAGGAGCTTGAGGGACTCTCAAATCCTGTAGTAAAAGGTTGTTTCAAGACACATATAATGCCTGGTAAGCATCTCGAACTATTCAAGCTAGCATCCTCAGTTAAGGTGAAAACACATCCCTTCATAATTGTAGCATGCTTTGAGGACATCAAAATCGCTGAGCTAATACTTCACGGGATCATTCCACTAGTATGGGATCGGCTAGAAAGTAACACATAACATACTAGGCCTCATAAACTTTCAGAAAATATTAGAACCCAGTATAGGGTTCTATAAATTTTGAGCTTAGAAAATATGAGGTTTAAGCATATCTAGTGAGAATCCGTGCCGAATGTTATGTTTTAGTGCATGGATGAGGCGCAGGGTATGTGTCACGGGTTATATGTTTATATTATTGAGCAACGAAATATTCTTAAAAGGTGTAATCTTGGATTGTGGTAGGTTGATTATTTCTACGTGGGGTAATCCGGCTTTTTGGAAGAGTTTTAAATATCGTGTTAGGGAGGATGCGGGTGTTGTGGAGTCTTGCACTACTCTTGAGCCTATTTTGAGGTTTTTCGGTGATGCTGGTAAGAGAACTAAGGTCTTTCTAGTCGTTCTTGATAGTCTTATGGACTGGAAAGATTGTAAGGATCGTGGTGAAGGTAGGTATAGTAAGTGTTGCGTATGTTACGCTGAATGTTATAAGGGGATAGACTTCACACGGATTGAGGATTATGAAGGCTTGCTGAAGATTAATGAGGGTTTGTTGAGGTGTGTGCTTGATTGCTTAGGTATTAAGGGGGATATAGATGTGGTGGTTGGTCCGGCTTTAGGTAGTCCTGGCGGGGAATGGCGTTTTAGCGGTCCTCACTCCTCCACAGATTTCATGACAGTAACTCTTCATGTGCTGGGTCGCGAAATCTTATGTAATTGCTACGACGAAATCATACTTGATTTAAGTCACGGCGTGAACTTCATGCCATCCGAGGTAATGATCCTTGCTCAAATGCTCGCGTCCTTAGCTCTCCTCAAACACGAGGTAAGCGAGGTTGTTGTGAGAGCTCTTAACTCAGACCCATCAACAAAATCCGGGGAACCACTCAACATCAACACCATATACGAGAATGCCTTCAGCCTCATAATAATGCCTGAATTCCCTAAGCACCTACTAAAAACAAGTAATCGCAGATTAGAAAACCTACGTAAGAAAACAAACGAGATAATGCATTACGTCAAGAAAACCATTAAAACAATCTACTACCCCCTACCACTAGCTCTACTAGAACTATGCCGGAGTAGCGAATACCCCAACCTAATAAATTCCTTAGAAGAAGTCATGAATGAGTGGATTAAGGAAACACACGTAAGCCTCGAAGAAAAAAGCGTAACCCACGACTTCGGCATCGACCCAAGAGCAGTCTACTACTCACTACTAGCACACGGCGCTTGCGAGATAGCAAGAAACGTAAGACCTACCTTAAATGGACTGAAGGAAATCAACGAGAAAATCTACGTCAACGTTAATAAAGCGTATCAATACATAATATCCAACGAAGTAAGTCAGATCGAGACACGGAAAGAGAAAATCAAGAACTGCATCCGCCTCAGCGAACTCTACGGTATTCAAGGTAGTGGAATACCAAACGAAAGAATACTAATCGCTCACGCCGGACTCCAGAGCGACTTAATCGAGGTATGTAGCGAGGGTAGTGATTTAAGTCTTAAATACATTAAAGAAATTAACCTTAACGACATGCTCTCACGACTTAAATTACCTTAAGCCCTCACCCTTCATCAACTCCATAACAAGCCTCACAACATATTTCCTGAAAGCAGGCACCCCCTCATACACCAAGCCCCTATCCCTCAATTCTATTAAGTCTAGCCCCTCATCCCTCAAAATCTCCTCAAGCTCTAACTCACTGAACGTTTGGTAAGGGTTGGGTAGCTTCTCTATCAACTTAGTTAGTTTCTGATCTATGGTTAGCTTGGGGAGAGGTATGAAGACCACGTCCTCGAATAATTCGTGTATGTAGTAAGCTCTCCGAGCCCCGGCTAAGGCACCAGCCAACAGTAGGTAAGCACTCTCAGGCTTGAATCCCCCGGTTAGGTTTAGATAAACTTTGTACCCTTTGGAATTCCATTCCAGAATCTTAATCACCACCTTCTCTATTAAATCGATGAGAGAATCCTCAAAACTCAGTAAGTTCCTCCCAAGACCCTTAATCCTGATAGGGTCGTCAGAAAGCATGCGATAGCCTTGACTCCTCAGAAACTCGAAGACTATGGAAGCAGATAAGTATCCAGTACCCGTATCACTACTGAATAAGTAAATACCGACCTTACTGGGAGGGGAGTGATTAAAGAGGCTCACAGCTTTCAAGAAAGCATTTAACTCAGCAGAAGCTCTCTGAGGCCTCGACGAGACATACTCGTAGAGATCTCTGAAGACCTGACTACTACGCGTAGCTAACGCCTGAGCCTTGGCTTGATCGGGATGATCAAAACCAATAGAGCCCCACTCACTAATACCTAACTCTCTAGCCCGCTCAGCTCTATCCCTAATAAAATTCCTTAAGACGGACGTGCCAGCAGATATCACGTGAATCCAACTAACCATACCTGAAAACACCGTAAAAATAGTGGTTGCTAAGAAAATAAATCTATAAACAATAAACCCACTCCCAGCTATCCAATCACATATTCTTCCATTATTCCTTCATAATTCAGTTAAGCATTTATATGTGGTGTTGGTGAGATGTTGTTGGTGTGTTGTGTTGAGGCGTGGGTTGGTTGTTGTTTTTGTTGTGTTGGTTGTTTTGTTGGTTTTAGGTTATGTTTACGTGTTTTGGTGGCGGCCTAGGGAGGTTTCTGGGTGGTTGTTTGTTGTGGATGTTAATGGTGAGAGGTTTAAGGTTTTGGTGAGGGATCCCGCGATAGCTGACGTGTTGAGGAGTATGTTGAGGGGTGAGAGGGGTGGGATCGTGATGGGGGAGCTCAGGGCTGGTGACGGGGGTTTTAATAAGCCTTGGAGCTGGCATCTAGACCCCGACACAGTGGAGGTTGCTGACGCAACGATAGAGTTATGTGATGGGATGCCGTCTTACGTGGAGTCCGAGCTGAATTACTGGCTCAACGTAGTTAAGCGTTACTGCCCCTGGAACGGTAAGGTAGTCGCGGAAGAACCGTGGCACGGGCCGTGAGCGCTGGGAACACCCAGCAAACACACCCCTCAAGAAATGAGGCTAGACTTAAGTATCTGAGGGTGAGCACGTCCTGAACCCCCTCCCAGAACTCGTTGAGGGTGACTTAATTAGGTTACGCGACGGCAGCTTATGGGTTGTTAAAGGGTGTCACCACCCCCCGGAAGGAGTTATCGCAGTCCTCAGAGTCTTCGAGGGTAAGAAGGTGAAGAGATTTAGCGAGGCTCACGAACTCATGACCAGGTACTACAGACACTACCTAAGGTTCCTACACGAGATCGGGAAAATAACCCCCGTAATCCCTCACGACACAATATCAGAGTACATGAGATCCAGGAACTCAATCAAGGAATTACGCAAGAACCCAAACTACCCATACACCACAGCACTAGAGTTAATCGAGTTACTAGCTCAGCACGGCCTCAACTGCGGCTTAAGCGGTAGCTTACTCGGCGGCTACCAAACCAAAGAATCAGACATAGACTTAATCTGCACGGAGAGCCAGGTCAACAGCTACGAGGTCTTGAAGGCCCTGAGGAGGGAGGGGGTCGTGGAGAGCCTCTCACATAGCGAGGCTCTAGAGGAGGTCTTGAAAGTAGGCGAGTTAATCGCGAGAAACCATCACGTGAGAACCCTGCAGGAAAAACTCACTCAAGGAAAATTCAAAGGAATTAAGTACACCCTCAGAATCCTCGACTGCGGTGAGGAGAGGGGGCTCACAGGCCCTTACGACGTGAACAGAGAGGAGCATGTCTTAATTAAGTTAATCAACACCACCCACAAGACACCGGCTGTGTACAGGGTGAGCATCTTAAGACCTCGGATACCCTACGAGAAAGCCTACCTAATCTCGTATAGAGCGAGACTAACGGAACTACCTCAAGGAACCTTAATAGCCGGTAAGGGATTAACCCACTCAAGAATCGACGAAAGACTAATCATCGTAGACTTCGACAACCCAGACTCCACCATAGACTTCATAACCTACTAAACTATCAAGACACCGCACAACACTCGTGGAGCAAGCAAAGTTTTAAACTCATAACATGTTAACTACGGTGGGTGACAGAAGCAATCAGGTGAGCCTTATTGAACGCGAAGAGGAGGAGAGTGAAGGCGTACGTCAACGCTTTAAGCGATCTAATAAGTAGTGATAACCCGACCAGGGAATTAGCGATCCAGTTAATCAAGAAATACTTAGAGAACGCTAACGTAGAGCCATTCAGAGGCGCGTCAAAACCTGAAGACATATACGAGAAAGAAATGATTAGCCTCTACGTAATAGCTACCAGAGGATTAGGAGTGAACAGCGAGTTCAAGGAATTAATGAGTAAGGTATTCTACAAGGAGCTAACGTATGAGGACGCCTACCTACTACTCACTCGAGACGCACCCCCGGAAACCGTGCGGGAGGAAATCCAGTCACTCGCTGGCAACATCGACGAGTCCTACATAACGAGGGTCCTGAGATACGCGCTAACACTCTACCACCTAGACTTCGAGCCATTCGAGAGCGTCGTGAGGGTGCTGAAGAAAGCACACCAAGCATTCCCGGAATTCAGTGAAGCGATAAAGAGATTCACGAAGTTCGTCATCTCAGTCAAGCTAGCTGAGGAAATAAGTCAGGGAATAATAAAGAATAAGATCGAGAAAGAGATAAGGAAGCAGCTAATCTCACTAGAGATAGGACTACCTAAGACAACACCCCCGGACGACTACGTCATGAAGGTAGCTAAAATCACGTACGAGGTAAACGACTCAGTACTCTCGAGAATATTCGAGCAAACCAAGCCCCAAACAGACAACGCCGAGGGTTAAGGCACTCAATCACCTATAGACCTCGGAGATCGCTTTCCTAATCTCCGGTGGTAAGGCCTCGTAATCCACCTCAGTATCCTTAACCTCCTTAAAATCACTCAACTCCAGCAAATCCCACTCTTCCTCCTCCTCACCGAGCTTGTAAGACCCCTTAAGCGTTTTATGCACTACCACGAAGCTCTTCCCGTCAGGCGTTCTATAATGCTCTACCACAACGCTCTCCCCACCCTTCCTCACACGATATATCGACTGTCTCTGAGCCTTCAGCACCTGCCAACACCAACATTAGAGTTCGTGTCAGGTATTTAAGCGTTAGAACTAACTAATAAGGCACGTAAAGATACTTTTTGTGGGGGCACACCTCATACCAGGTCGGTCTCGCCTGAGTCGGTCTCGGTGGGTTGAGTGATGAGTAAGTGTTTGGTGTGTGGTAGGGAATCCAACACTATTAGCTCGTCTCTATCTATCTGCGGCGATTGTTTGAGGAGCTTAGGTGAGGTTCCCGAGTTTAGCAGAGCTAAGCGCGTGAGGTTTAGGGATAGCTTAGGACTCCCGGCAACCCCTCCCAGAGTCGGTGAGGGTGTTTTCAGGCAGTGCAATATATGCGTCAACGAGTGCCAGCTGAGGGAAGGCGAGGCAGGCTTCTGCGGCTTGTGGAGCAACGTAGGGGGCTCAATGAGGTTTAGGTTAGGGCTTGATAAAGCACTGGGTCTATGGTATCTTGACCCACACCCAACAAACTGCGTCGCAGGACCCGTATGCCCCGCAAACACGAGCAGGGGGTACCCGAAGTACACTAAGACGCCGAGCGTTGAGACAGGGCACTACAACCTAGCCGTCTTCTTCGGCGGTTGCTCACTAGACTGCCTATTCTGCCAGAACTACGAGCATAAGGAACTAGCGTCAGAGAGTGTTAGAGGGAGGGGTAGGAGGGTATTCAGCCTTAAAGAACTCGTGGAGACCGCTCTAAGCCCTGAAATCACCTGCGTTTGTTACTTCGGCGGCGACCCAGGACCCCACTCCCCCCACGCCATAGCGGCGTCTAGGGAAATACTGAAGAACTCCGAAGGCCAGGTGAAGAGGGTGTGCTGGGAAACCAACGGCCTCCAGAACCCGGCAATCATGCGTGAGATGGCTAGGCTAAGTCTTGAGTCTGGCGGGATAGTCAAGATAGACTGGAAAGCCTGGAGTCCAGCAATCTACGAGGCGCTCACGGGGGTTAACGGCGCTAAAGCCGTTGAGAGATTGAAGCATAACGTGCGGTTAGTCAGCGAGTTAAGGGGCTTGAGGGAGGAACCCCCTCTACTAGTCGTGAGCACCCTCCTAGTCCCGGGATACGTCGACCTTCGTGAGGTAGAGAACATAGCGACCTACCTCGCTAGCGTGGACCCCGGCATACCGTACGTGTTATTAGCGTTCCACCCAACACACTTAATGAGAGACCTACCAACCACCAGCTACGACCACGCTATCAAGGCCTTGAAAATAGCTCGTAACTCGGGGTTGAGGGAAGTCTACATAGGTAACGAGTGGCTACTCTCGAACTCGTACACGGTTTAAGAGGTTAACCACGATCAAAACACTAACCACAGTTTTTTAATGCTATAGTGCCTTTATGAGGGGGTATCGAGTTGAGTGAGAGAAGCCCTGCACCAGCCATTTACTACCTCACCCTCCTGAGCGTCATCATCACTCAATGCCTGATCGCGACTCCCGCACTACATGCTCAAACCCAAACATTCGAGAGATTAATGTCTATAACGAACAACGACATCATACTAACGTATAACGTAACCAGGGATGTCAAGATATCTAACGTTAGCGGCTTCCCAATGAGTTATAGCGTGAGGCAGGAATACCTCGTCAGAATTAAGGCAGTCAACAACACACACGTAGTTGTTCAGGGGTATAGGTTTCCCGGATCAGCAATATATCTAACCTTAAGTAGTTCTGAGTGGGTAGGTATAGGAGGACTTACTTACTGGATCCTCAGCAACTACACGGACTTTATCACGAAGAACGCTTTACTAGAGTATAACCTTACCCTAGTTAAGAGCGCCGCGATAAACTTCGTGAACACAGCGTTTCTGCTCCCCATACTACGTGAGGTAACCGCAGGTGCTTGCAGCAGGATCCCCATAGCGAACACCTACATAGAGGGTTTTGCTGTGTTAGCCTCCACCAGCTTAGGTAGCGGCAACGCCTACTACGACTGCAAGTACGGGATTCTCTTCAAGGCATACATGACTAAAACAACCTACCAGAGCTTAGGTAACACAACAAACTTAGTCGAGGACTCAATAACCATAGAACTCCATAAAGCTAACACGGAGATACTCAACGAGATAATTGTTAGGGAGCGAGCGCTAGGTCTCCACGAGATCCTGATCTACGCGATTCTCGCGGTCTCCGTAGCGGCAGTCACGATAACGACCTTCCGCTTCCTGAAGTCAAGAAAGAAAACCGAGGTAATAGCTCAGAGACCGGCGGGTGAGGGGGTTGAGGAAGGATCTAGAGCTGATAGCGGATAAGTTAATTGCTAAGTACTCAATCATGCTAGAAGACGACTCCTTCATACCCACGAGAGCTAGGAGAGCATCCTTAACCCCCCTAGAATCGTTAATAGGGATAATACTCTCGCAAAACTCTACCGACAAGAACGCTTGGAAAGCTCTAGAGAATCTGCTTACGTATTATGGTGGTAGGGTAACGGCTGAGAAAATAAGCGGCACTGATTTAAGGGTTTTAGAGTCTCTGATAAAGCCCGCAGGTATTTACAGATCTAAAGCTAGGGCTATCAAGAACCTGGTATCCGTCTTGAGTGAGGAGGATCTGGTAAGCCTGGACGTGGACGAGTTGAGGAAGAGATTATCTTCTGTACGCGGCATAGGACCAAAAACAGTTGATGTTTTCTTAGCTAGCGTACGCGGGGTACCCACCTTCCCTATAGACACACACATCAGAAGAATCCTTTACAGGGTTGGGGCAATAAGCAAGAAAACAGAGAGTTACGGCAAGATAAGATCTTTAGTCATGAGTCAGGTACCGCCTGATAAGCTCCTGATAACCCACTACGTCCTAATACTTCACGGGAGAACCATATGTAAAGCTAGGAACCCTAGATGCACTGAATGCCCTGTAGAAGACTTATGTGAGAAGAGAGGTTTAACGCCTGACTGAAGACCGTGCCATAACCCCGCCCAAATAACTACCTACCCACTAAAACACCGTAACCGTTTTCGCTAAGTTTCTGGGCTTGTCGGGATCCAAGCCTTTCTTGACTGCCGTGTAGTAAGCTAGTAACTGCAGGGGCACGACGTATGAGGTCGCTGAAGCCACCTCATGTAGGGCTGGCATCACGAAGCTAAAGTCCGCAAGGGATAAGGCTTCCTCAGCGTTATTCGGCGAGACCAGTATCGCGTAAGCACCTCTAGCTTTCATTTCCTCGATATTACTCTTTATTAACTCCTCTTCCTCCTTACTCAAGACAACAAACACTACCGGGAAGTCCTCCTCCACCAAGGCTATAGGACCGTGCTTTGATTCCCCGGCAGGGTATGCCTCAGCATGCACGTACGCGATTTCCTTCATCTTAAGCGCTCCCTCCATAGCGACAGGTAACCCGAGACCCCTCCCGAGGTAGTACGCGTTATTCTTAACGCTCATCTTACCAGCCAGTAACGAAGCCAGCCCCTCACTCTCCTTCAACACCCCCGCAACTATTTCGGGGGTCTGGCGCAAGGCGTTGTAGATGTTGGCGACCGCGGGAGGCTTTAAAACACCCCTCAACTCCCCCGTCTTAATCACTAGGTGTGAGAGGAGCGCTACCTGCGACGTGAAGGTCTTAGTAGCTGCCACCCCTATCTCCGGCCCAGCTCTTATGTAGATAGCCATGTCAGCCTCCCTAGCTATGGCGGACTCCACCACGTTAGTTACTGCAACGGTTAAAGCCCCCCTCTCCCTAGCTTCCCTAATCCCTCTCAACGTATCTATGGTCTCTCCAGACTGGCTAACACCGATGACTACGTCGCCTGGACCCAACGTGTTGAACCACCAACGACTCTCCGAGGATATGAGAGCCTCAGCCCACAAGCTAGCGTACTTCCTGAACAAGAGCGCGGTTATTAGTGTGGCGTGATAGGAAGTCCCGGCACCAAGCAACAACACCCTCTCAGACCTAGCTAGTACTCTAGCCACGTCACTCACAGACTCGCTAGCCGCGCTTAACGTGGAGGCTAGTGCGTACGGCTGCTCGTGGATTTCCTTAAGCATGAAGAAATCATATCCTTCCTTCAAAGCCATTTCAGGACTCCACTCAACAACCCTAACCCTACGCTCCACGTTGACGGGGAGCCACCTGACGGAACCCCCCTCCCGAATCATCCTCTCCACCACGACCTCCCTCGGGGTGATGTAGCCTGCCTCACCATCAACTAACACGATGACCCTCCTAGTATGGTTCAAGAAAGCCACCACATCACTCGCGACGAAATTACCTTTATCCCCTAAGCCTATTATTAGGGGCGACGTCTTCTTAGCGAAAAATATCTTTCTAGGATCATCCAAGTCTATCATCGCCAGAGCGTAAGCCCCCTCAAGCAACTCAATACTTTTCTTGAATGCCTCGTAAGTGCTGAGCCCCTTCTTCTTAAAGGATTCTACCAGGTGCGGGATTACCTCAGTATCTGTGTCCGAAGCGAATCTATGACCCTCACCAATTAAGAACTCCTTAAGCTTCTTGTAATTCTCTATAATCCCGTTATGCACCACGGCCACACGACCTAAGCAATCGGTGTGTGGGTGAGCGTTCTCATCGCTCGGTCTACCGTGCGTCGCCCACCTAGTGTGCCCAATGCCGTTAAGCCCTGAAATAGAGTCAAAACCTAGTCTCTGAGATACCGCGTCTATCATACCCTTAGACTTCCTAATATCGAGTAATCCCTCCTCAGTTATCACCGCCAAGCCTACCGAGTCATACCCCCTATACTCAAGCCTCTTCAAAGCTTCCTTAATCAGCTTACCGAGAGATTCTTGAGAAAACCCCTCCTCAGCAGTTATACCTATTATGCCGCAAACCACGCGCTCACAGCCTCGCACTTATTTTCTAGTTTAAAGAAATAAATAGTTTGAGTGAGGTAGACTGTCTTGAGGTTCTTGCTGGTTAATGATGACGGGTTCGTGACTAAAGCACTACCCCTGACCTACCACACACTATCTTCCTTCGGCGAGGTACTGGCTATAGTTCCTGAAATACCTAAGTCAGGCGGCGCACACTCACTAACGCTACACAAACCCCTATTCCTGAGGGAACTCTTAATACACGATACTAAAATCTACGTAATAAACGGGACCCCAGTAGACGCCGTGCACGCCGCCCTACAGATACTCAACTATGAACCATCCCTAGTAGTTTCAGGCGTGAACATAGGTGAGAACACGTCATCACAAAACATCCTCTACTCAGGCACTATAGGGGCCGCGCTAGAAGCGGGCTTACTAGGGATCCCCTCAGTCGCTTTCTCAGCTGACGTAGAGAGTGATGAAGAATTAATAGAGCCTCGATACTCTTCTAAGGTAAGGAGAATAATAGAGGCTGTGATAAGCTTCATCGCGAGTAAGGGATGGTTTAACGGGGTAGACACCATATCGGTAAACATCCCTAAATCCGGTTTTAAGGGGGTGGTCATGCCCAGAACTCAGAGACTAAGATACTACCAGAGATTCGAGAGTAGGGTGGATCCTAGGGGGAGGAGGTATTACTGGTTAGTCGGTGATAAGATCACTGAGGAAGGCACGGACTCACACTACTTGAGTGAGGGCTACGTAGTCATCACACCGCTGAGAGTAGACTTAACACACCCAGCCCTAAGCGGTTGCGGCGAGCTAGACCCACTCCTCACTGAACTCATAAACTACCTCAACAACGCATTAAGCTACTCAGCTAGGTAATTAGGGGGTGAGGTCTATGGGCAGGGAGAGACTAGGAGGCTTCACACGCTTCGAGAAATACGAGGACGCACTCTCGAAACTACTGACTCAAGTCAACGTAACCCTTGAATCAGAGAAGGTGCTGGTCACGGACGCCGTCGGCAGGGTAGTTGCTGAAGACACGTATAGTTTGAGGGACTACCCACCCGTTGATAGGGCCGCGCTAGACGGTTACGCAGTGAAATCGCTGGACGTACTGAGCGCCTCACCAAGCAACCCAGCAATACTGAAGATCGTTGGAAGTGTTGAGGCTGGAGAAACCCCTAAACTCACTATTAACTCGGGGGAGGCAGCCATAGTCTTCACAGGCGCTACGATGCCGGAAGGCTCGGACGCGGTAGTCCCCTTCGAGGAAGCAGTCAGGAAAGAAAGCTTTGTCTACGTGTTAAAACCCGCTCAAAAATACAAGAACGTTAGCAGGACCGGCGAGGACATCAGGAAAGGTGATTTAATAATTAAGAAGGGTCTCACCGTAAGACCCTGGCACGTAGCCGCATTAATCGAAGCTGGGATCACGGAAATAAAGGTTTTTAAGAAACCTAGGGTGGGGATCATAAACGTCGGGAACGAGTTACTGGCCAGGGGAGGCGGTGAGATACCTAATTCAACGGGACCCCTGATATACGCGTACCTGAAAGAACTCGGTTGTGAGCCCGTCTTAATAGGTGTGGTGCCTGACGACGTGGAAGAAATAACCAACACGGTTTCAAGAGTTTTAAGAGACTTCGACATCCTCATAACTACTGGGGGGACCTCCGTCGGCGGTAAAGACCTAGTTCCTGAAGCACTCTCTAGAATTAAGAGCGCGAACTTAATCTTCCACGGCGTCAATCTAAGACCTGGTAGGACTGCTGGAGCATACTTAATTGATGGCAAGCCAGTACTAATGTTTTCAGGCCTCCCCGTAGCGGCTTTAGTAGGTCTTGAAGCGTTCGTCAAACCCTTAATAAGGCAACTCACGGGAGCTATACCATTACCGGAACCCACCGTAAGGGTTAGGGTGCGTAGGAGGGTAGCCAACATCGTGGGATTCAAGTCCTTCTTTAGAGTAGTTGTTTACCGCGAGAATAACGAGCTCTACATGGAACCCCTGAGACTATCAGGATCCGGGATCGTGTCAACCCTCTTAAAAGGCAACGCTATATTAGTGGTTGATGAAAACATAGAGGGATATGATGAAGACGATCAAGTAAGCGTTACTTTGATAGGACCCATATACGAGAAGAAACCTGAGTTCCTAGACCAGGAAGTCCAAACCCCTCCCTAAAAGCTCGGGACCCGCCTCACGAAATTGAGGAGTACTCCACAACACGTTGCTGGTGGGGCCGCGGGGATTTGAACCCCGG
>CAZWSU010000082.1:0-17121 GCA_964636755.1 uncultured Desulfurococcaceae archaeon | reverse complement strand
ACTCAGAGAGAGACCTGGAAAGCACTCCTCAAAATCCATAGAGACTCTGGAGAGAGAATACGGCTGAACGTAGTAGATCCCATAAGTTACGTGAGGCAGTACTCATGTATTCTGGAAGTCGCGCCGGAAACGGAATCTCTCGCCATGAAGTTAGTAACCACTGCCAGGAATTCGGGAATAACGTCCGGTAAAGGCCCTCAAGGCATCGCCGCGGCAGCACTCTACATAGCCTCAATATTAATGAACGAAAAGCAAACACAGCAAAACATCTCTGAGAAACTCGGCGTTACTGAAGTGACTTTAAGAAATAGGTATAGGGACTTAATAGAAGGACTGGATATATTGGTAGAACTCTGACTCACGACCCGGTCACTACAGGTCCAGCAACCTAAACTTAATTAGCTTAACTTCCGTATCATCCGTTATTCTCTGCTTACCGTATATCTTCCTTAATTCGTTGAGGAGGTCTTCCTTACTCCTAAACCCGTCATCTCTTGCATCAGAATCCGTTAACTCTCTCACCTTCTTTACAGTGACCGACTCAATAATAGCTCTGCCGACGTGAACGTCCCCGACTCTTACATCCACTATATCGCCTTTCTTAACGTTAGAGCTAAGCCTTATAGTAGTTGTCTTCTTACCTAATATTATGCTTCTCCCGTACTCCTTCTTGAAAACCAAGGTCTTCCTCACAGACCTCACCAAACCCTAAATTATTGATTTTAGTCTCTCCGCTTTAAAACTCTCTACTCTTTCTGTACTCCTCAATTAAGGCGTTAATATCCTCGTACGTTAGACCATACTTCTTCTTCCTTCTCTCCTCAGAGAGCTGAGGAACTAAAGCAATAACCCTGACGAAGGAGTTTTTATCCGCGACCACGAGACATTCATTAACCTCGAAAACTTCCTCAGCTGAGACCGCGGGTATCAACTCTTCCTCTATTAAATGCTTACTCAGACCTAGCGCTGTAGGAGGTAGGAGAAAGCCCAGTCTCGCGCTCTCAACGAGTCTCCGCGCGTCCTTGAGAGCCTCAGTTACGTTGTACGTGAACGCTACGAGAACCTCTTCCCTATCATGCCTTAAGAACTTGAGGCATTTGTCGTTATATACAGGGACTAACACGTGTGTGCCTGCGTAAAGTTTCATAAACAGGTTCTCATGGTTGATGGTCTTAGACTTCAACACACTATTCTCATTCTCTAATATCCTCAAGCGTGCTTCAAGATTCCTCACCCTCTGCATAAGCTCACTCACTTTCCTATCCTTAAGGATCCTCTCATTAAGTTCTGACGTCACGGTATCTAAACGTGAGGAGAGTTCGCGTACCACGTTCTCTAATTCAAGAGCTCTCTGCTTATAGAATTCTTTCTCTCTTTCGAGAACGCTCACCCTCTCCCTAAGTACTTCCTCCACCTTAGGTGCTTGAGCTGTTACATCACTCTTCAAAACAACTGTGGATTCTTTCCTCTCTTCACGAACGTAATCGTTTATTACTTCCTCAATTATACTAGAGAGATCCTCATTCATCAGTACCTTGACCTTATACTTCTGCAAATTCACGTCGTAGAAACCCATCTCCCTCAGCTTGTAAGACAACTTATCTAGCTTTTCCTGAAATTCCCCGTACGCTTTAAGCGCAGCTGCTAAAGCATCCCTCTCATGCGTGTTCTTAACATCTATTGACGGATGACGCTTAATAAATTCGGATACAGCCACCTCCTTCTCCGCGGTACTCAACGATTTCTGGGGCACGTACAGCAACGCGCCGAGAGACGCGGCCAACTTCCTACACATCTCCGGCGGGGGGTTCTTATCAGTCGCTACCAGTACCGGACGCCCTAACTTAATGAGCAGATTATGTATGTCTCCCCTATCAAGTTCTCTCCCCGACGTGACGTACACTAAATTCATGTCTAGGTCTAGGACCGCTAAACCTACATTAACTCCTGGATCATACCCTATTATCAAGTAACGCCTCTCATCACTCTTCCTCAACTCTATGATATTGCTGAGGAAGCTCTTGTTGAGAACAGGCTTAATCTTAACTACCACGTCCTTACCCTTAACCTGTTTTATGAGGCCGTGAAGTCTCTCACGAGGTGTGTAGACAGTGAAGAGAGCTTTCTCAATACCTCCGTCGCTCTTCCTAACCATGAGGTCGTAATCTATGTTATTCTTGTCTAAAACCTCCTTTATCTTCCTAACGTGTCTGGTGACTATGGCGCGGAGATTCCTGACGTATTTCTCCGTCCTAGAACCCCCAGCTATCCCGGAACGCCCTGGATACACGTAGATCTTGACCTTATCCTCGAAAACTCTTAACTTACTACCGTAACCTTCTCTTGCTAAGTACGCTACAACTAAGGCGGTCTTGAAAGGATCTAGCTTACTTTTATCGCTGACGAGCCCTGCTTTCTCAGCTAGATACTGAATCTTGACCGGCTTACCTGACTCAACATTAACCTGAACTAACGTAATGCTTGGAGGAAGCATCTTAATTACTCTGAGTAAGTCCTTCTTACTGCCGCCTAGCTCGAGCACGTTATCCGTGGCTAGAACGTCAGGTTTTATCTCCCAGAGTTCCCTAATCAAGCCGCCGAAGCTAACCTCCTTAACCGCTTTGAGAACCTCACCTTCTAGGAACACCATCGCGTACCTAAACTGTGATAAGTCACTGCCAGACCTGATTATGTCAATACCTACTATCTTATCAGAGCTCATCCCTCAAACCCTTCACAAACTCTAGGCAGTCACCCACTCCCTTCTCCAAGTTATAACGTTCTTTGAAGAATTTAACCATGTAGGAAACGTCTCTGAGGAGGAGTTCCTCAGCTCTAGGATCGTCCCTATAGACGTACTGAGGCCAGTCAATGATATAGGGCTTCTCACCCTCATCAACACTAACTAACACGTTATACTCGCTTAAGTCTCCGTGGATAATGCCTAAATACACGTAAGCACTTCTTAGAGCCATCATTATGCACCTCAGAATATTCTCAGGCGCTAAAGCCACTCTATACTTATATAATTCAACACCACTCACGTAATCCATGACTACGGAGTGTTCTACGTGAGCGTAAACTCTTGGGACGAACTGCGTATAGTCACTTAACTTACTCAAGACCTCGTACTCCTTACTCGCAGCACTTCTCGAGCGCGTGAACCACCTACCCTCATCTAGGGAGTAAGTCCTCACCCTCTTAACTTTCTGGAAGCTAATACGCCCTATCTTATAGAACTTAACCGCGACCACCCTACCCTCAGGAGTCTTAGCGATGTAGATCTCACTCTCTTTCCCAATCCCGACTCTAGTCCCTATATAACCTAACACCCCAGAATCACTTAACTTCTTGAGAGCTACTAAGTCTAGTCCTAGGTAAGTAAGCCTGAAACTTTGAGTGACTTTATGTTTAACAACTGCTTTCACATTCATTAACTCGCGGAGAGATTTAATCACGTGTGAGGGAGGGAGCCTAGTGACCTTCTCGATCAATTCTAGAGGCACGTACTCATACTTAAGACTCATGCTATTAAGTACCATCAATATCTTAAAGCTCTCGTCACTTAGATCTCTATAGATTAGCGCTAACTCTCTCAGCCCCTTAATCACCCCCTAGAAGCTCAGGAAACGAACCTCACATCACTGCTCAGACCCGGGTTCACTCATCACTTCCACACAGAAAACCTTTAGGAAATTAATTAATCTAAAATAGCATGACCTTACCACTCAATACCTCATGCGTGATCTTAGTTATGTTTTCTAGCTCCTCATTAACTATCTCAGTAACGTCGGACTTAATGACGTTAAACGCTTCCTTCTGAGCAGGTATTAGCCTTACTAAAGCCATCTGAGGATCGTCTATCGGGTGACCTATCCTAGAAAGAAGCTCTACGTAGACTTCCTTAACCTTAGGGACCTCGTTAATTATCCTCACAGCTATCTTATTAGCGAGCACGTTATATATCTTACCAACATGAGTCACCGCGTTCTTACCGGCAGTAGCTTCTAAACTCATAGGCCTCATAGGAGTTATTAAACCGTTAACTCTGTTCCCACGACCAGTCATCCCATCATCACCGTGCTCCGCGGAAGTCCCTGTGACCGTTATGTATACCGAGTTTTTCTCAGGGATGTCAGCACTGTTAACGAAGACCTTAATATCGTACTTACGTGTTTCATCAATCCTAGATAATTCCTTAACTACGTAATCCTCAACCCTATTCGTTAACTCTTCCTTCACAGATAGGTAGTGGCTTAAGTCATTTATCAAGTGTGATATCATCGCTGCAGCGACTGTGAGCCTCACCTCATTCTCTACCCTGAGACCCATCACCTTAATATCCTCCCCGACTTCAGGGAGCTTCTCCTTAAACTCACGTGAGTTCAAGTATCTCTCAACACCTAAAACGATGCCTTCTAGAGGGGTTAATGGTGCGTAGCTAACCCCTATGCTGGTATCGTTAGCTAGGGGCCTGTGCTTCTCTTTCAAACCAGTCTCATACGTTTGAACTAAGTCTACGCTACCCGTTCTTATCATGTAATCAACGATTACGTGCCTCTCAGGATCTAGAAACCTGAAGTTTTGAGAGATCCACTTCTTAACAGCGTCAATCACTATGGTGCCGACGGGGATCCTGTCTAAGCTACCGTTACTTAAGCTCACGAACTCAGTAGCTCTCCCGGCAATCAGTATGTATATCGGGTGAAGAACCTCGCCACCACCAAAACGAGGCTTTGACTGCCCACCAACCACCAAAACCTTATCTACGTTGTGGTGTAAGATCATGTTATAGTTTTCTAGATAATATTTTGAGAGAGCGACGCTGGATACCTCGGAAGCAGCGTCAGCTATATAGTCAGGATGCCCGAGCCCCTTCCTCTCAACAAGCTCTATCCTCCACTCACTAACGGGAGAGTAATCAGCTAGCTCAACCTCAATATTCCGGGACGTCACGCTCACATCACCTAAAGAGTTTTAAACCTTAGAAATTAAATATTAGACGCCCAGCAATTAAGGGTGTTTAATTAGCTTCAAGCACGTAGGAATCTGTCTAGACAGCAAGCAGGTAAAACCAGCTTAACGGTCTCCTCCCTATAACCAGTTATGAGCCTCCAGTAACCACTTAGCTCAAGCTCTAATTCAGGATCGCCGACATCTATCAAGAGATACTTTATCTCAACAAGCTTAGAAGGGGTTGCTAACACGAAGATATCATCTTTCTTAACCAGCCTCAACACTCTGGCACTAAACTGTTGATTCCCTCTACCGAAGACGTATCCCTGCCTACCTATAACGGAGACTACCAGGGAAGCACGCCCGTACCTCCCTATCAGGTTAAGTATCTCAGACTCACTTAAGTCCTTACCTACTAACTCCCCGTTATAAACCGCGTCTACCCCGAGTAAAGTCTTCTTAAGCCCTAGGAGATCCATGATGGCCTTAGTAGTTGTCCCAGGACCTAGGAAGTAGAGAATGTTGGAGAGCATGTAGTCCTCAATAAAATACTTGGCAATACCCCACTTCTCCTCCTCAGAGCCGCTGACCAAGTCCTTAGAAGGTACTACTAAACCCTCAATGAGTGGTGTGAGCGCGTACCCGTATAAACGTACGTTCAGTAAATCCTCTTTAAGTCTAGCCTCATCAACGTCAGCGATCTCGGCATGATCTACCACGGCACTACCTTTCTCAAACCCTATCACCACGTCAGCCGCTACCTCAGGGGAAGTCGCGAAAACACCTGAATACATCTTAACTCCGGAAGGAACCCCTAAGATAGGTACCTCAGTCCCTACAACACTTAACACGTCCCTAGCCGTGCCGTCACCGCCAACGAAAACTATTAAGTCAACACCATGTTCTAAGAAAGCCTTAACAACCCTTAAGGTATCCTCGCGTGACGTAACGCGCTTACTGGGTTCAGGTAGGTCCAGGCATGTAAACCTTAACTTACTTGAGCTTAGGTAATCACAACCCATAACGGAATTAGCCGCTATTATAATCCCCTGAAAGCCTTTCCCAGATAACGCCTGAAGAAACCTGACAGCTCTTGAAGGAGCGACGGGCTTAGCCCCCCTCCTCACAGCTTCCACATAAAGTTCTTCATCAGTTCCTTTAAGCCCTACCGATCCCCCCATACCGGCAATAGGGTTCACAACGAAACCTAGCCTCATCTTAGCGAGCCGCCCCTCAACGTGTTGACGCTCCTGCCCCCACAAGGAAGCGTTTTAAGTTTCCTGAGTCCTCAACCTCCTCAGGTACTCATACGTTGGTGCTAGAGTCTTCGGGTGATTAGCTACTAAGACATCTAAGCGCTTAACAGAAGTGTTGGTTGGTGAGGACTTAACCGCTTGTGGATCCCTATATGCAAGCTCCACTATCTCTTCATAAGCCTTAGCTAGCTTGTCGATATTCTCCTTAGTTTCCGTTTCAGTTACTTCGATCATGTGGGCCTCTTTAACTATCAACGGGAAATATATGGTCGGCGCGTGTAAACCCCTATCAAGTAAAGCCTTAGCTACGTCCTCAGCACTAACACCAGTTTCCTTAAGGAGGTTCTCGAAGCTCACGACAAACTCGTGCTTACGCCACCTGTTCTCACCGTAAGGTAGTGAGACCCCTCTCAACCCCCTCAACTTATTCATTAAGTAGTTAGTGTTGAGAACGCTTACCTCAGCAACCTCTCTCAGAGCAGGTCCTAAAGTAGCTATGTAGATGAAGGACTTCACTATGGGTATCACGTTACCGTAGAACCACGACACCCTACCTATAGTCCTGCTTAGGTCGTACCTTAACTTATATGAACGACCGTCGAAGCCCACTATAGGTACGGGAAGGTAGTCCACTAACCCCTTCTTAACGCAGACTGCACCGGCACCCGGCCCCCCACCGCCGTGAGGAGCTGCAAAAGTCTTGTGAAGGTTTAAGTGAACTATGTCGAAGCCCATGTCACCAGGCCTAACCACACCTAATATGCCGTTTAGGTTCGCCCCATCATAGTACATTAACGCGTCCTTCCCATGTATAAGATCCGAGATCTCTACAATGCTTGATTCAAATATACCGAGCGTGTTAGGGTTCGTTAACATCAAGCCCGCAGTATTGTCGCCTAATACAGACTTCAGAGCCTCAATGTCCGTCTCGCCGTTAGGCGCAGTAGGTATCTTAACTACTTTGAAGCCCGCCATAGCCGAGCTAGCCGGGTTCGACCCGTGGGCAGCTTCAGGAACTATCATCTCGTTCTTGTTGTAGTTGCCTCTGTCGTGATGATACTTCTTAATTATGAGGGCGCCGGCGAACTCGCCGGCAGCGCCCGCGGGGGGTTGCAACGAGCACTCATCCATTCCCGTGATTTCTGAGAGCCACCTCTGCATTAAGTACATTATCTCGAGAACTCCCTGAACCTCTTCCTCGTCTTGGTATGGGTGTAGATCCGCTATCCTGGGGTCTGAAGCAAGTTCCTCACATATTTTCGGATTATACTTCATCGTGCAAGAACCTAGAGGTACCGGACCCACGTCAACCCCGTAAGACATCTGAGACAACCTATTATAGTGTCTAACAACCTCCACCTCACTCAAATCGGGTATCTTAAGCTCACTACCCCTGATCAAAGACTTAGGCACCTTACTTAAAACTTCTGAAGCCTCGTCAACGAATTCCTCATCTATCAAGAACGTCTGCTTGCTGAAATCACTTACCTCGAATATTATAGGCTCATCCCACTTAGCTTGCCTAAAAGGCATCCTCAACCACCACCCAACACTTCCTCAAGAACTTCCACTAGTAAGTCTATGTCTTTCCTAGTGTGTAATTCAGTAACGCATACTAGACTGCAATCACTTAATTCTCTGTAAAATCTGCTGAGAGCGGGGCCGATACCGATCCCCCTACTAGACAATGACTTAATGACTTGATAAGCGTCTTTACCGCGGAACCTAACACTTACCTCACGGAAGTACAACGACTCAGGGAATAACGGTTCTGCAACACCCGCACTTAGCAAGCGCTTAATTAGGTAGTGTGTCCTCCCCAGAATAGCTTCACCAAGTTTTTTAAGCCCTTGCGAGCCTAGCAACGTTAGGTAAACTGCGGCTCCGACAGCTTCTAACGAGGAATTAGTGGTTATGTTGGAGGTCGCTTTCTCCCTCTTAATGTGTTGCTCCCTGGTTTGAAGTATCATCGTGAAGCCTATCTCGCCACCGCTCAGAGTCCGCGTAGCGCCTATCAGCCTCCCGGGCAACTGCCTCAGCAACTCCTTATCGTCGTTTATGCCCAGGATCCCTGCCGAGGGCCCCCCGTAATTCAAGCTTATTCCGAGGCCTTGAACATCCCCGACCACTATGTCAGCGCCTAAGTTACCCGGAGCCTCGAAAACACCTAACGTTAAGGGATTCGAGTAAACAATGCTTAAGGCGTTAAACCTATGCGTCTCCTCAATAATTTCCTTGACAGCGGACTCAACGACGCCGAAGAAGTTGGGTGTCTGTATGAAGACTGCCGCGGTATTCGAGTCTAGCTTACTTCTGAGATCGCTTAAGTCTGTCTCGCCAGACTTAAGATTAGCGCGAACCTTGACGATCTCTAAGCCGGCGCCGAAACCCCAAGACCTCAACACGTCGATTACCTCGGGGTGGACGGAGTCGCTGACCAAGACCCTCTTTTTCTTCTTTACTCGAGCAGCCATCAAGACTGCCTCAGCTGACGCCGTGCTACCGTTATACATAGACGCGTTAACTATCTTAACCCCATATAAGTTGGCCATGAGGCTTTGATACTCGAACAAGGCTTGCAGCAAACCCTGAGCTACCTCTGCTTGGTAGGGGGTGTAAGCGGTGTAGAACTCAGGTCTAGATAGCACTGCTTTCACTACTGAGGGTACATAGTGTTGACACACACCACCACCAATAAAGGACGGGGTGGTGCTTAAGCGGTTCTTAGAGATTATCTCGTTGAATAGCCTCCTCACATTATACTCAGTTAAGGGTTTGCCGAAGCCAACGTTTAATTCTCTGTTAAGCATTATCTTAGGTGGGATATCGTTAAACAGGTCTAGTACGTCACCTATACCAAGCTCCTTCATTAACTCCTTCTTAACGTCAGGCGAGGAATTAGGTATCCAATTATGTGGCATGGTATTCTCCTCGTAATTCTCAACGACTTAATTAAAATGCTTTAATGCTTTAATATAGGTGGGGGTGCCTAAAAATAGTTAAGGAAGTACCTCTATTAAGCGTTCAGAGGGAGCTAGGGGGTAGTATAGGCGAGTTTGCCGGCTGGCTCACATCCATGGATTACGGAAACCCGCTGGAAGAACACGTAAACACAAGAACTTCGGTCTCCGTATTCGACGTGTCTCACATGGGTAGGTACGTGATTAGAGGCAAACGGGTGTTTGAGTTCCTGCAGAAACTGGTCTCCAAAGACCTCAGCGATGTTGGTGTTGGGAGAATGAGCGGTCCGGTACTGTTAATGAATGAGAATGCAGGTATTAGAGACGACATCATGTTATACAATGTTAGTGAGGATTTATGGTTCGCTGTCGTTAATGCGCCCAACGTCGAGAAAGACCTTGAGTGGATGAATGCGTGGAGGGTTAAGTGGGGTTATACGGACGTGGAGATAGAGAACGTTACCCTTAAGTCGACTCTGATAGCTATTCAGGGACCTAAGGCTGCTGAGGTGATGGAGGGTCTCGGATACGGGGAAGCTAAGGACTTAAAAATCCTTGAGTTTACTTACGGCGCTGAAGTGGCCGGGAGGGAGACCGTGTTAGTGAGTCATTCGGGTTGGACCGGGGAGGAGGTTAGGTCGTTCGGTTTCGAGATCTGGACTGACATAGATCACGGTGCAGAAATACTGAGGAAGTCTGTAGCTTTAGGGGCTAGGCCCGCCGGGCTCATAGCTAGGGATACGTTAAGGCTTGAGATGGGTTACCTCCTAATAGGTCAGGACATGGATGAGAGCACGAACCCGATCGAAGCCAGGTACTGGTTACCGATATCCTTGGAGAAAGAAGACTGTGTCGGATGTCCTAAACTTAAGGAAATATATGAGAGAGGGGTTTCCAGGATTAGGGTAGGGCTCAAACTCAAGAAAGGGTTGAGAGTCATCCCCAGACACGGCACAGGGATTTACGCTGGCAACAACTTGGTAGGAAGAGTGACTAGCGGTGCTTTCTCACCATACCTGAACACAGGGATTGCTATGGGTTACGTGAGCGTTAGCCACGCGTACATAGGCTCAAGACTAGACCTTGATGTAAGAGGAGTGAGGCAAAAAGCTAAAATTGTTGACTTCCCATTAATTTGAGGGACTTAAAAATGAGTGAGCAGCAAATAATTGTGAGGACTAAGCTAGGGGAATACATAGTACGTAAAGACCTGCTCTATACACCTAAAGACGAGTGGGTAAGGATCGAGGGGGATGTCGTGACTTTAGGGATCACGGATTACGCTCAGAAGAAACTGAAATATATAGTTAACGTTGAACTACCTGAGGTAGGTAAGAAAGTGAGCGTTGACGACACGGTAGCGACTCTCGAGTCCGTCAAGGCGGTGGCGGAGGTTTACACGCCTGTGGAGGGGAACGTTATCGAAGTCAACGAGGAACTAACTGAGAAGCCTGACCTAATAAACACAGACCCTTACGGGCGTGGATGGATAGTTAAGTTAAGGGCTTCAGGAATCGATAAGGGCAAGTTATTGAGTCCGGAAGACTACGCTGATAAAATCTCTAAAGAATAGGATTTTTAAGTTTTAAAGACCATAATTATGTGGTATTCCCTCTTTAGTGAGAGCATGTACCTCAGGATGCCTCCAAGAATAAAAATACTTGAAGCGGCCGGGGCAGTAGCCGATGGCAGGATCATGAAGTTAGATGATAAGACTTTCAAAGTAGTTTCTTCGGAGGGTGACAGGACCTACACAGTATACGTGAACATGGAGAAGGGGGAGGCGTGCAGCACGGATAACGGAACAACATACAGGAACTATATAGGCTACCCGATAATATCCTCACTATTCGTTCTAGGGAAGCTACCTTACAACACAGAAATAGGTAAGTCGCTCGCTAAAATAGATTGGAGATATCTTAACGAGACACTCAAAAACTACGCTCTGGTTGAGGAGAGGGTTAAGGAAATTGCTAAGGGTAGGGGGATGGCACCAGAACTCATAGATAAGTATGTTGACGAGGTTTACACGCAATTAAGGAAGATAAAGTTAATTAAAGTGGATAAATGTCTTAACCCTTAAGCTTGGTTGTGAATAAAAACAGAAAAGTTTATTTTTCCTTATTATAGAATTTATTTTAGTGGAAGTGATGAGGGCTAAAATAGCTGTGGTTGACGGGTACCCGCTACTCATGAATCTCTACGAACCCTACAAGCATAAAATCAACGAATATAACATGCTTATCAAAGATAGCGGATACTACTTAAAACCTCTTCATTTCGTTTACATTAAATCGCCTAAGAAGTTCCTCAGTATTAGATACGTTTATTTCGGTAGGTACTGGTACAGGGTGTACAAGATTACGGGCTCGCGTAGTAAGTCTAAGATTAGGTGGATATACGTCGGTAAGGAAAAACCTGATCCCTCATTACCTGACCCACCGTTAAATCCCTTTGAGGGCATATACGTCTTAGCCGTAGGCAGCGACATATTGTTGAGTGAGAAAAGCTATAAGGCTTTAGCCAGAATCTCCGAGAGTTTTCACGGCGTTAACGTTTTTGAGGGTAAGGTGGTGGATCTCACGAAGCCGCAGGAGGAATCAGAACCTCAAGACTTCTGGCCTCTCATTATTTAATTCACTGCGCACACGCTCCAGGTACTGCTCCCTCTCAAAATCGTTTAAGAGAACATCAACCAACTTCTGAGGTAGTTTGGTAAAGACTTGCTCGGGCTTATTTATCTTATGAGGCAACTTAACTAATTCTAGAGGATGTTCCGCAACGACCAAACTGTCTCCACGCACATTAAGTATGTCGAGTATTTTCTTGGAGGACTGCGGCACTACGGGATACAGCATAACGCCGAGCGTTAAGACTGCCGTGAAGCCTACGTTTAAAGTACTCTTGACGTCGTTAACGTCTTCCTTAATCTTAGCCCAAGGTGCTTTAACGTTAATGTACTGATTACCTCTCTCACCTAACTTAACTATCAACTCACTAGCCTCCCTGAGCCTAGCTCTATACATCAAAGACTTATAGGAGTTCCAAACCTCATCGACGTACTTCCTGAACTCTACATCGACGCTGTCTGTCAATCTCGCGTCATCGACTACCCCGCCAAGAAACCTGTATATCAGCGTCAACACCCTGTGAATAAAGTTCCCTATGTGATCGTTTAACTCGTTATTAACGAATCTCACGAACTCAGACCACTTAAAGTTCGTGTCCTTGTCTTCCGGTCTCATCCTTATGAGTGAGTACCTCCAATAATCCACGTTATTGACTATCTTAAGCGCTTCATCAATCCAGACACCAACCCTCCTACTCTTACTGAATTTCCTCCCCTCATACATTAAGTACTCAGTAGCTGAGATTATGGTCGGTAAGACGTATGGTTCTTTTGTAGCCATGAGGAGTGCGGGGAGTATAACGGCGTGGAACGGTATGTTGTCTTTACCTATGAAGTATGCGGTTTTGGAATCACTGTCGAGCCAATACCTAACCCAATCACCCTCCCTACCGAGCTTAGCAAAGTATTCCTTAGTTGCTGAGAGGTAACCTAATAACGCGTCAAACCAGACGTAGATAGTCTTGTCTTCAGAGCCCGGGAAAGGTGATGGGATGCCCCACTTATTATCCCGCGTGAGCGATCTTGGCGCTAAGCCCGTCGTCTCTATCCATGACTTAGTGAAGTTTTTCACGTTCTCGTCTAGCAGGTCATGACTCGTTATCCACTCAAGTATGTTCTTCTCGAGTTTGTCTAGCTTGAAGAACCAGTGCTCCCTCTTTCTAAAGATCGGGGCAGACCCGCACAAGACACACCTAGGATTAATTAATTGTTCCGGCTCCAGAAGCCTCCCACAATTATCACATTGATCCCCCCTAGCACCCTCGAAACCGCAGTAAGGGCACACACCCTCCACGAACCTGTCGGGAAGGTATATCTCGTCTTTAGGACAATAAGGAATTACCTGCTCCCTCTTGTCGATGAAACCGTTCTTGTAGATCTTCAGCATAAACTCTCTAACAAACTCTTTATGTATCTCGTTCTCTGTTCTAGTATAGTTATCAAACGATATGTTCCACAGGCCCCAGAGCCTTACTATGTACTCGTGCGAGGAATTAGTAAGCTCTACAGGTGATACGCTCTTTTTACGTGCCTCAACCTCTATGACCGTGCCGTGCTCATCACTACCGCTCACGAAAATCACCTCCTCACCCATCATCCTCAGGAACCTGGCGAAGACGTCAGCAGATAAGACACTACCGATCATGTTACCCAAGTGTGGTACGGAGTTTATGTAAGGCCATGCAGAAGTAACCACCCACCTCCCCGTAACCACCCACCTCTTAAATAATATTACGTCAAACATTCTTAATAACTAAAATTACAACTGAAAGCCTCGTTCTTTAGGGTTGGGGTGATTGGGAAAGTTTATAAGTCTCGTATTCTGTGATGTTCTTGATGATGATGTCCATGTTTGTGAGTCTCGGGAGCCACTCTCTAGCAATACTCAATACGCGCGCTAAACATACTAGGTTAGAACTATATAACCCCGAGTCCCTCGAAGGAGGGATAGGGGTAACGGGCCGGAGACCCGGCTCGGGGCTAAACCCCCCAAAACGAGGAGATGTAGCCCCCAAACCACCCGCTTCAGGAGGCGAGGGAACCCTCGCCCTTCAGGGCGGGGAGGAGGTCAGCTCTCAAACACCTTAATAGTTGGTGAGGGTTTAGAGTTGAGTAAGCATTACGTATATCCTTTTCTGAAGAAGCTGGATGAATACTTCAGAGATAGGTTCGGGAGCGACCTGGACTTAACCATCCTATTCAATAATAGGGAGTTAAGGATCAAAGCCCTCAACAGAGTGAAGAAAGCCTTATCTAAGGGGAGGAAGGGTAGGAACTTAAGTGCTGATATAGGGGGACGTGACGAGGACGAGTACCTAGCTTTCTATATGGGGCTCCTCATAGCTGGGTTCACAGACGCTTGGGCTCTCAAGAAATACGTGGATAGCGAGGTCAAGGAATTCATAGAGACGATGAAGTCGGAAAATAGTAGATTCTTATGGAGTGTCTCGCGCAGACTGGGCATATTGAGCGAGTTATTAGTTAAGGATGATGAGTGTGGTTATAAAGTGGTCTTAACTTCCGAACCAAAACAGGAGATAGCGTGTTTTCAGTTTAGGTTGACGATACCTAAGTATTTGACTTACGCGGACAGACTCCTAGGTGAATCCGGCTGGTCCCTACTAGAGAATTACGTGAGAGACGGGTACGTGTACCTACCTAAGAATAAGTTCGTGCGCTTATTGGAGGACCCGCTCAAAGAATACATGGTTAAGTTACTTGATGAGTTGAGCGTTAAGCTAACTGAGGTTAGCATCTTAGATGAGTTGAGGGATGAGATCGCTGAGATTATTCGTAAGGAGTATAAACGAGTGCGTGCTGAGGAGCTCGGCGAGGAACGCCTGAGTAGAGGTGAGATTAGAGAAGAGTTTTTCCCTCCGTGTATTAAGGAATTAATTAAGTCTTTGAGAGCTAGCGAGCACTTAACGCATGTCCAGAGATTCGCTTTAACAACTTTCTTACTTAACGTGGGGGCCACGGTAGACTACGTCCTAGAGTTGATGAGGAACGCACCGGACTTCAACGAGAGGATAGCTAGGTATCAAATAGAGCATATAGCTGGTTTAAAAGGTGGTGGTAAGAAGTACAAGACCTACGGCTGCGTTAAGATGAAGGAGCTAGGTATGTGTGTGGCTGAATGCGGTGTTAAGACACCGGTTCAGTACTACGTGAGATCTCTGAAGAGTCTCAGGAAACCCAGCGAAAAACGATCTTCTCATAACCAGGGGTCTTAAAGCCTCTCCTAACAAAGAATCTAAGAACGTTTTTCGGCTTGATTTCATACTCAACCCCTACATTAGCTTCCACTACCTCGAAATCCGGTGGGAAGACCCAGGCTACGCTGTAGTCGTACGCAGTAACCTCAGGCTCGTATATGTTTTCGTAAACGTTGTCTCCCCTCATTAACTCGCCCCTGAAGTGGATAAGGAATTCCACGAAGGGTCTTCTGAGGGAGCCTCTGAAACCAGCGTTAACTGACACTACCTTAGGCTTGCTCATAGCCCCGTTAATCTTCACCACTTCCTCGTCAAGAAATGACTGCATGTTATTCTTCATATTCTCTAGTTCCACACTCGGCCTTGTCTCCAGCGCTCGAGCGAACTCCTCCTCAATATCTATGTACTCGTAGATGATTATCTGGTGGAAGTCTCCGGCCGGTAAGACTATGAAGTACCCGTAAGCGTATATCGGCTTCACGTTATGAGTACCTTCCTATCTTCTTTAATAACCCTCAACACCACTGCTGTGGAGGTTCTCTGAACTCCTTCCAGCGCTCCTATCACGTCCAGTAAGTCGGAGAGTTCTTTATGATCCTTAACGTATACCTCAGCTACGAGGGTCCACTCACCGGTCACGTCGTAGATTGCTTTAACGTTAGGTATGCTAGCCAGCTTACTAGTTATGTCTGGGTACTTCCTAACGTCTATTGAGAGAAATACGAGAGCTCTTAGGTTAAGACCTACCAACTCAGGCGCTACCTCAGCAACAATCCTCTTTATGAGTCCTCTCTCCTTCAGCTTCCTTAAACGCATATACACCGTTGAGGGACTCACACCCAATATCTTGCCGATCTCCGAGTACGTGAGATCCGCGTTCTCTTGGAGGATATTCAAGAGTTTCTTATCTAACTCACTCATTTCCTGAACCACGTTGTTTCACCAATAAGAATTAGTTAGGTGAGGTATAAAAATTTTTGTTATTTAGGCTTTAGGAGCGCTTAAATATTCTACTAACTCACCGCCGGGTAAATTAAAGGTAAGACGTATTGGTTGATCAGAACTAAACTCTATTTTCACCGCGTCCGTGACCTCACATAGTGGTAGAACCTTAATTATGTAGCTCTCGTCGTAGGAACTCTTAGAGCTCTCGTCGACCTCAAGCTCTATTAGTGAGCCGCTCATTGCTGAGAAGCTGACCTCACCACCTATCTCGGGAGCTAAGAGTTTTAAGACTTGATTATCGCTGGCTTCGAAAACTATGGTCCCGCTACCTCTCAAGTCGTTTAATGCCGTCTTAAAAGCTGAGGCGTAGACAGATCCCCTAACCTTAAACTCCAGACTTATCTCGGGCACCTCAGATACAGGGACCTCTATAGACCTATACCTATACCTCCTTACAGTCACGGACTCGATGAGGAACTCGTAGAAATCTTCGCCAGCTCTGAGAACAACCTTATCTGACTTCTTAGGTTTGGGCAGGGTCCTCATCAGATTACTTAAGTTCACGCCGACCGAGGTCTCCTCCACTACGTCGTATGTTAGGAAACTAGATGAGGGGACGTAAACACTAACCAAAGCGACTTGAGCGGGGTCAAGCGCTTTAATCCTAAGACCGTCACTACTAAAAGTGAATAAAGCCTCGTCAACAATACTGGAAATCATTTCAAGAATCCTGCTAAAAACCCTACCACTAGGATACTCAACGATGATCCTAAACTCCTCTTCACTCAATACACAGCACCCACATATATAACTCTGGAAACACAAAAATAAAGTAGTAACAACATAGAAAACCGCGAGTGATGAAGAACATCGGAACTGACCAAATGAAGAACCGTGTGAGGTCTGACGAAACAACTTAAAAACCGACAAAACCCATACTACTTGGTGGCTCCGGTAGCTCAGTCCGGGAGAGCGCGGGGCTGTGGACCCCGAGGTCCCGGGTTCAAATCCCGGCCGGAGCCCCACCCACATTAATTAAGACAGCATCTCATCACCTAGCCAACAAAAACTTAAAATCACGTGAAACCCTATCGTAAAGAATGAAAACATATTTAGCTTCCACACCAACGAATTTATGGGGGCCCGTGGCCTAGCCAGGA
>CAZWSU010000081.1:0-3459 GCA_964636755.1 uncultured Desulfurococcaceae archaeon | reverse complement strand
TGATTAATCCCGGGAATATCGCTCGCAGTAAATACTTGAGTAACTCCAGGAATTCTTAAGGCACCGGACACGTCAACGCTTTTTATGAGCGCGTGAGGCTCTGAGCTAAGGACCTGCTTAATGAATAGCGCCTCACTCATCAAATAATCCTCAGTATACTTAGCCGTACCTAAAGCCTTACTCAACGCGTCGATCCTGGAAACGCTCTTCCCAACCACTAAGAACTCCTTAGCCTCAAGCCACTTACTAATAAGATGCTCAGGATCCACGCTAATATCTGACATAGTACTCAACCACAATAAACTTAAACAACCATGGATTAATAAGTCTTACCCGATTTAAAGATTTTAAACCTAGAAACCCTTAAGGACAACGTAACGAATGTGGTAACATCCTCAGGAAGAATCTCTCTTAATCCACATGCCTTTGGGCTCTGTAGTCACTAACTTACCGTTTCTAACTATCACGTGACCTCTCAGCACGACATACTTTATCTCTCCCCTCAATTTCCAGTTCAGGTAGGGAGTGATCCTGTGTTTATATTGCAGCCATTCCTCACTCACCAAGGTTTCCCCGTTAGGGTCCACTATGACTAGGTCACCGTCGCTACCTATTCTTACAGAACCTTTACGCGGCCAAAGCCCGAAGTATTTAGCGGGGTTTTCCGACGCCAGCTTAGGTATCGCAGTTAGTTGTATTAAGCCTCTTAAAGCCATGTCAAGAATTACTGGGAAGAAGGTCTGAACGTTGGGGAAGCCTGCTGCAGCGTCCCACACAGACTTCAGTTTTTCTTCTTTCGCGTGGGGCGCGTGGTCAGAACCTAAAGCACTTATCACTCCTTCATTAACTGCTTTAAGCAGCGCTTCCCTATGTAGGTTACTCCTTATTGGCGGATTAACCTTAATTAAGGTCCCATACTTCGGGTAATCGTCGCTACTGAAGGTTAGGTAATGAGGGCATGTCTCGCCAGTTACGTTCACACCCTCCCTTAACGCTTCTCTAAGTAGCTCAACACCCTCTCTTGAAGACATATGGAGTATGTGTACCCTGCCGCCGGTCCTCCTAGACATCAGTATTAGTTTCATAACAGCTAATTCCTCAGCTATGGGCGGTCTCGCGTCCTCATGTGCTTGCGGGTCTAGCCTACCAGAACTCTTAACTAAGTTAGTAAAGTAACTTACGAGTTGGTGGTCTTCAGCATGGAAAGCTATGGTGACCTTCAGTCTCGAGGACTTACTGAGTATCTCGTAGAGAGAGCCCTCACTCGGCGGCGGTATATTCCCTGTAGTAGGACCTAGAAATACCTTGAATCCCACCGCACCAACACTCATCAAATCCTCCATTAAGTGTGTGTTCGTGTCATGTAGCACTCCGTACAACGCGAAATCCACGTACGCTTTATCCCTAAGCAAACTCGCCTTACTAACTAATTTCTGCGGCTCATCCACAGGAGGTAAAGTATTTGGTTGCTCGATGACCGTCGTAACACCGCCTACGGCAGCAGCCATAGTTCCATGAGTGAAATCATCCTTATACTCTAGCCCAGGCTCCCTCATATGGACATGCTCATCAACAAGACCTGGGAAAACAAGCAACCCGCTGGCGTCGAGAACCTCGTCAACACCCGCAGAACTCAAGTCCTTACCTAAAGCCACTATCTTACCATCAACTATCCTTACATCAGCTCTGAAAATACCTTCGGAGGTGACTACCGAACCTCCCTTAACTAACAAGCTACCTGAATTCACGCGAGACATCAAATCACCACATTATTAAATAATTACGTATCTTTAAAAACGTTGTTTCAGCCAAGCTCAATTACCTTAAGAAGCCTACTCAACTAAAAATCTCACGAAGCTATAATCCTATGCTCTCTAGGCCTTCTCACATACACCTTCGTTCTAATCAACCATAAACCAATTATGACGGCTATTAAGGAGAGAGCACTAATTAACAAATCGACCGTGGTTTTCGAAATAACTGATATGTATATTTCTCGAATAGCTATCACTACAGCGGTCTCCATTAATACAACCAAGTATTCCTCACCCCTAACAGCCAACACACTCCTCAGAAGCTCGGAGAATATGAAGAGGAGTAATATGTAATCAACTATTAGTTTTAGCTCGTTAATCGTTGAAGTATAAGATATTAAAGTCCCTAAATCCCTCACTAGGTAATATGTTGTTATAGTTATCATAGTCCCTAAAGTTAATAAGATCACTACGTCAATGACGTACATTATTATATTAATAAATTTCCTAGCTTTCACATGTGTAGCTGAGATACCCATTAAATCACCTTAAAAATACTCAGAACAAAACTTAAAAAGACTGACCCCCTCCCCAGCCCCTCCGCTGTAAGTCTAGACATCTCTATTACCTGGTTTTAGAGGTCTTTAACTCGCTTGCTTTCTTAATTGCTTTGATTATGTTGACGTATCCCGTGCACCTGCAGAGATTCCCCCTTAAGTACTCCTTGATTTCGTCCTCAGTAGGTTTTTGTTTAGTCCTTAATAGGTACTCACCCATTATTATGAAGCCTGGTATGCAGTAACCGCATTGAATAGCGCCTTCCTCGACGAAAGCTTCTTGAACCTCGCTTAACTCATCACCTTTAGAAATCCCCTCAATAGTCGTTACCTCCCTACCGTTAACGTCTACCGCCAGGGTCAAGCACGAGAGTATTGGCTCCCCGTCAAGCAACACGGTGCAAGCACCACACTCGCCTATGCCGCAAACATATTTAGTACCCGTTAATTTCAGCTTATCTCTCAAAACATTTATTAACAACTCGTTAGGTTTGACGTCCAGAGTGACTGGCTCGCCGTTAACCTTGAACGTGATTTTCACGCCTTACCACCTCCCCAACCTCTCCAACGACTTAATGAGTGAGTCGTAAACTAAAACCTTCGACACCTCCCTCCTATACCACGCAGTACCTCTCACATCATCTATAGGGCTTATCTCGTTGACCACCAAGCTAGCTACTTCCCTCAATACCTTCTCATCAACCCTCCTACCAATCAACGCCGCCTCACACTTAACAGCCCTGATAGGTCGGGGGGCTACAGAACCTAAAGCGATCTTGACGTCCTTAATTATGTTATCCTCCACCTCCACGTAAGTTGCCGCACTAGCTATCGCTAGATCCATGGCCACCCTACTCACCTTAATAAACGATGACTTCCCTTTCTTCCTAGGTATTATTATCTCCTGCAGTAACTCGTGAGGTTTCATGACGGTCATCCCCGGACCGGTGAAGAATTCTGTTATTGGTATTTCTCTTGTTCCTTCTATGCTTGTTAGTTTTATTCTTGCTTCGTGTACTAGGAGTGGTGGTGCTGAGTCAGCCGCAGGAGAAGCATTACACAAATTACCACCAACAGTAGCCATATTCCTAATCTGCCATGAACCCAGCATCGAGACAGCTTCAGCGAGAACGGGCAACTTCTCCCTG
>CAZWSU010000080.1:0-27686 GCA_964636755.1 uncultured Desulfurococcaceae archaeon | reverse complement strand
TGGTGAGGACGTAGTTGGGTATGTTAGGACCGGGCTCATCAAAGACATAGACTTACAGAATCCTGTTGATATTATGACAGCACCTCACGACTTGATGAAGCACCCGTCACTAGACTCTTACCTCACATCACTAACCTCCCTAATCGATCAAGCAGTTTTGGTCAGGATTTCCTCGGCCGGGCAGAGAAACTACTACTTGGTTAGAGAAAACCTTGAGAGGGTAGGTGATCACCTAGCTAACGAGATAAGAGGGTTCGTCAGCGGTTTAGGCAGGGTTGACGAGGTAGATCGTTCATGGCTCTACAACAAGTTAGTGAGTAAGGAAATAGATTCCTTAATCGTTGAGTCGGTGAGTTCAGTTATGTCGAGACATGACGTAACCCTCTGCGAGTCTTTCAGTAACGCGTTACTCCCCGCCCTAGGTTTAAGGGGCTTAGTCAAGCACGTCATAGTGGTAACCCCGTCTAAAGCACTTGCTTACGGTCCTGGGAAGGTGATCACATACATGGGCGCGCTAGACCGCCTTAGATCAGAAACCTCCTTCCTAGTCATGCTCTTCAAGCCGGACACGATATTGAGTATTAAGCCGAGCACTGAGTACGGCAAGATAGTCGAGGAAGAAGCTGAGAAACTGAAGAGCCTCATACTCTCTGGTAGAATGACTTAAGCCAAGTCTTTATATTCCGCCTAGCGATCTTGTTAAGCGGGGGCTAACGGTGGAACTCCCTGAAATCCTGCTTTTCTCAGGGCTCGTGCTGATTGTTGGCGGTATTTCACTACTTCTCGCTGCTTTATTGAGTCAGGGCGGGAACCGTAAGTTGGAGGGCGGCGGCGTCCTAATAATAGGTCCCATACCCATAGTCTTCGGCACCAGCCAGAAAGTATCGGTAATCCTCTTAATACTCGCCATAACCTTAACGTTGATCGCCCTCACAACGTTTATCTTAACAAGTATTAGGTGATTAGCTGTGGCAAACCCCCTGTTAAGACTCGGTATTATAGTCCTGTTCGCAGGCCTCGCACTAATCCTCCTCTCCATGCTACTACAGACCCTGACCCCAACCAATCAAGAAGGGATCTCGTCAGGGGTTGCCGGCTGCGTGATACTGCTGTTTATCCCAGTATGTTTCGGTTTAGGGGATGCAGGGTTCTTGCCAATCATAATAAGCTTATCCCTAATCCTAACAATAGCGCTCATACTAATTAACTTCCTGATTCTGAGGAGGCTTGCAGGCAACGAGCGCTCGGAGTGAGTTCCCTACCGTTTAATGCGAGTGTTGAGCGGATCAACTCGTCCACGAAGATCCTTATAATTATCCCTTCAAGTCTTTAAAGGGTGTAATCGTTTGGGTCTTAATTTGAGCGCACCCCACGAAATCATAGCTAGGTACGAGAAGGTGTTTTCAAGAGTTCAGAGGACTTCCTACGCGCCGATCATCGCCGTTAGGGGGAGAAATTCCAAGGTGTTCGACATCAGTGGCAAGTCCTACATAGACTTCACGTCAAGCGCTGCCGTCACGAATCTCGGTTACTGTGATCCCGAGATCGTTAAGGTGATTAGGGAGCAAGCCGAGGAATTAATTCATTTTACCTTCATATACGGTTACAACATACCTGCTCTCCACCTAGCAGAGGAATTACTGACTCTGACGGGCTTCAAGGACTGGAGGGTTGTTTTAGGGTTGAGCGGTAGTGACGCTAACGAAGGCGCTTTAATGCTTGCTAAAGGTTTTAGGAAGAACTCGAACGTGCTAGTAAGTTATTTAGGTAGTTTCCACGGCTGCTGTGTGGGAACCACCACAGTCTCAGGAGTGGATCTCTCCGTCAGGGTCGCAGAGATAGTAAGTCCTTGGCTGAAGAGCGTTAAGGTTCCTTACCCATACTGCTATAGGTGCCCGCTAGGTCTGAGCCCCAAGTCTTGCAGGATGTCATGTGTTGACCGCGTGAAGACCTTAATAGATAAGGTAGGTCCTGAGAACGTGGTAGCTCTAATTACTGAACCTGTCCAGGGCGATGGAGGCATAGTGGTTCCTCCCGAAAACTACTTCACACAACTTGAGAACATTCTGAGAAAGCATGGGATACCCATGATAGTGGATGAGGTTCAGACAGGTCTAGGCAGGACGGGCAGGTGGTTCGGATACCAACACTTCGGTTTTAGACCCGACGTAATAACTTTGGGGAAACCCCTCGGTTCCGGCCTACCGATCTCGGCTATACTCGGTAGGGAGGACATAATGAATTCCTTACCTGACTTCGCCTACTCATTCACGTTAGCCGGCAACCCACTCATAGCTAGAGTGGCTTTGAGAACCATTCAATTAATTAAAGAGAGGGACTTGGTGAGGAGAGCTGAGAAACTCGGTGAGACTGTTTTGAGCAGGTTGAGGAGGTTGCGTGATGAATGCTCCATAGTTGGTGACGTGAGGGGCAAGGGCCTCATGATCGGTCTAGAGTTAGTGAAGGATAAAGAAAGTAGGGTGAGGGGGTTTGAGGAAGCCAAAAAAGTTGTTTGGAGAGCTTACGAGCTAGGATTATTCGTTATGTTTCTGTCGGGTAACGTGCTCAGGATACAACCACCGCTAACCATAGAAGAGGATGTTCTCGAGGAAGGCCTTAACATATTAGAGAGGTCTATCAAGGATGTTGAGGAAGGCAGGGTGGGTGACGACGTACTAGCTAAGGTACGTGGTTGGTGAGCCGCTCAAGACCATACTCATTAACCTCGTTGAATCAAGGATAGCAAGCTACGGAAGCTAACCAAGCTCAAGTCAGTCTCTAAGTAAGACTTGTAGAGACTATAAGCAGATTTTCTTAAATCTTCCGGTAAGCCGCTGAAGAATAACCTTAAACGAAACTTAAGTAGTGACATATGCTTAACCATCATCAGGTAGAAGAAAATGTAAGCTCCTAAATCTGCTAGAGCGAGTAAGATTAAGAACACTTGATGAGCTATCGAAACGTAATTAAGTAACTTAATCATTATTGAGTCTCTCGTAAGTAAGTCCCCTCCTCAAATAAACCCTAGCAACATTACCAGACCTAACTACCTCTACTATACCCTTACTCTCCAGTAATTTAATCCTCTCCGATATTATCCTCCTAGAAGCCGTGCCCCTAATCTTCCTAACCCTCCTAGTCAATTCCGAGATGCTTATGCCGCTCTCTGAAGAAGCAAGAACCTCCAGTATTGCCTTAGTTATTGGGTCTGACCCCGGCACCTCCCTCAGTAAAATAACTAGTTCTCGAGCTAACTTAATCGCTTTCTGAACAGGGATAGAAAAATAGAGTGTTAGCTCTACGGCCATCGCGTAGGTCGGGTCATTACTTAGCGTAGTAAGTAATTCTTCAAGTCTTTCTAGCTTCCTAACTATATACTCAAGCAGTTCCTCAACTCTCTTCAGCGTGTCGCCAGAATACATTCAAGTCCCTGGAGGAGTTGCTGAGTTCTGAAGTGTTTATGCGTTACCGCTCTTCTTCCTTCTCTTCCTCCTCTTCCTCTCGATGCCTCATCTTAGATCTCTCACTTAGTAAGTCCTTCAGGAAATTCATGCTAGGTAATGATTTCAGTTTCTCGTTAAGGAATTTCTCAGTCCACTCCTTAGCTGTTTGTTGATCAACCCCGCTCTCTATTAAAGACTTATAGAACATACTTACCTCCTTACCTAGCTTCTCGCCACTCACGCTCTCAGCCAGCATCTTAAGTAAGTCTCCTAAAGGTTCTTTGAGTTCCTTAAGGAAATCTGAGATGGCTTTCAAGACCTCACGTAGTTCTTCCACGTCTCTTTCTTCTTTACTTTCCTCTTTACTCAAAATTTCACCCAAGATATCTAGCGTTAGCTAGAGTAATAACTTTGCTAGGTTTCGTGTGGTCAAGCGGTGGCCAATCGTTTAAAATATATTTTTCAAGAATATAGTGGATGGGAGTAGAGTTGAATGCTATCGAGGTTAGGGGTTTAGTCAAGGTTTACGGACACAAGATTAGAGCTTTAGATGGTGTGAGTTTAGACGTGGAGGAGGGAGCTGTCCACGCTTTACTAGGTCCTAACGGCGCCGGCAAGACTACCTTAATAAGAGTAGTAACAACCCAGTTAAGACCTAACGAGGGTTCCGCGAGGGTTTTCGGCTACGATGTTGTCAAAAATCCCTCTAGGGTTAGGGAATTGATTGGTTACGTACCTCAGGAAGTATCTCTTTGGAGCGATTTAAGCGGTTACGAGAATATGCTCATCTACTCAAAGATATACGGTATTCCTAGAGAGTTAAGGAGTAGGAAAATCAAGGAATTACTTGATTTCATGGGGTTAGGTGAGGCCTCCGGGAGACTCGTAAGAACTTATTCTGGGGGGATGATAAGGAGGCTTGAGATAGCCATCGCCCTAATGCGTAGTCCCAAGCTCTTAATCCTTGACGAGCCAACAATAGGTCTTGACCCGGGAGCACGTAGCTTGGTTTGGGATAAAATAAGTGAGTTCAGGAAGGAGAATGGCGTTACAGTCTTCTTCGCAACCCACTACATGGACGAAGCAGACAAATACGCTGATTACGTGACCCTCCTTAATCAGGGGAGGGTGGTGGCTCACGGAACCCCTAACGATCTAAAGAAACACGTCGAGGGTAATAAGGTTCTCGTGTTTTTCAAGGAACCCGTGGATAACTCAAGACTAAGTGAGATCGTGTCGGGAATTCCTGGAGTAAGCATCTCTAGCCTCAGCAACGACCACGTGGAGTTAGTGGTTGACAACATACCTACTAAGCTACCTAAAATACTTGAGGAAGTTTTCGTTAATGGCTACTCAGTCTCTGAGGTGGAGGTTAGGGAAGCGTCGTTAGACGAGGTCTTCATAAAACTTACTGGCAGGAGGATCGCCGAGGAGTCTGGTAGGATGAAGGAGGTAATGAGTATGAGGAAGATGATTAGGAGGGGTGGGTAATGCGTTCCATGAAGTTAGCTTCACTTGCTTCAATGGCTGAGATGGAGTTGAGGAGGCTGAGGCACGACCCATTCGAGATACTTACACGTGCTGTCCAACCAATACTCTGGATCGCAGTCTTCGGCTCCGTCATGGCTAGGATAAGGGCATTCCCGAGTGTAGGGGATTACGTGACCTTCATAACCCCCGGTGTGATACTCCAGTCCTCTACGTTCATATCGCTAGCTTACGGGATAGCGTTGATATTTGAGAGGGAGTCGGGGATACTGAAGAAGCTCCTGACCTCACCTATCCCTAGGAGCTACATAGTCTTAGGGAGGGCTCTGGCTGGAGGTATTAGAGCGTCAACCCAGTACGTCATAGTTTTGGTATCGGCTGTAGCCGTAGGTGCTGGAATAAGCGGTAATCCGCTGAACTTGGTGACGGGTTACTTAATACTTGTTCTAGCGTGTATGGGTTTCACAGGGCTCTCCATACTCATAGCCTCCCTACTTAGAACACGTGAGAGGTTTATGGGGATAATAGGAGCGATAACCATGCCTCTCTTCTTCGCTAGCAACGCGCTATACCCGATTGATGTAATGCCTGACGTGATCAAGTACATCTCCTTAGCTAATCCACTCACCTACACAGTGTCAGCGCTGAGGAAACTGCTCGTGGGCGGTTCGTATGACATACTTCAGGAAACACTAATACTGATATGCTTCACCACCCTCTCTTTAGTGGTAGCTATCAAGAACTTGAGGAGGATTATTGAGTGAATAATAATTAATTATCCTCGACGAGTAGGTTTTTATGGTAGCGATTATGTGTGTTGTAAGCGGATATACATATGTGGCACAACGAGAGTCGCTGACCGGTCTCTACAGAGCTTCCAAGTATTTAGTTATAGCTACGGTAATTGAGAACATAGCGTTTTTCCTACTTTTATGGTGGTTGCTAAATACCTACCTACGTTTTCTAGTAAGCGGGCATGACCTAATGGATTTGGGTAAATGGCTCCCACTCCTGGTATTAAGTCCTCAAATGCAGTTAATTATGCTGAGTTTCGCAACCAGTCTTCTGATATGGTTATATGCGGTATTCGGTGAGATGATTCCCGCGTTGAGAGAGCTTGAAACTCGGGAGACAGGTTTACGCACCCCGCTAACCATGGTTAGCTGGGGCTTCATAGCAGCGTTAACACTGACAGCTATTCAAATGACTATATCATCCATCATATACTTAGTAATAGCAGACCTTATCACGTACCTCATCACTTACTTACTAGCTATCAGTATCTTAACCACTTATCTCTTAGCTTACATAGGGTTCTTCCTAATCTTTGAGAAACTAAGTCGTGTGTTAGGTGATAAGAGATTCGTAACCGTGGGTGTTCTAGTTCTAGTTTCCGCATTCATATTTTTCTTAGGTCCTGTAGCATGGTTTATCTCATTCCAGACCTTGCGTGACCTACTCCACACCACGATATATTGAGAGGATCGTGGGTAGGTGTTTAGACTTTCATGCGTGAACCGAAAAGCTTATTATCTTTACTGGTTATTTATTGGATAGGGTATCCAATATGATGAGTCAGAAAATCTACGTCGCGTTACTCCTGGTAGTTTTAGTATTCGGTATCGTTTCTTTCACAATCAATTACTTGATGATTAATGAAGTTAGAAATATCCTCTTAAAGCAAGAAACCGTCTTAGGTAAGGTTCAGGCTAACGTTTCCGAGCTTCAGGAATCGATTAACTCGCTTTCGAAGAGAGTCAACGAGTTAGGAAATCTAGTTAAGAACTTGCAAGCCAGCTATGAAGAACTTAGCAGTAAATTAAAGGAGGTTAAGTACCCGCTAGTAATTACTGATAGTATTGGAAGAACCGTTTACGTGAAGTATGAGCCTTCTAGAGTAGTCTCAGTAGGTCCTTCATTAACAGAAATTCTGTTTTCTTTAGGTTCGGGCGATAAGGTTGTGGGGGTTGATAAGTTTTCTAACTATCCACCCGTTATTAACGAGTTGATTGAGAAAGGAGTTGTTAAGGTTGTGGGTGATGCCTTCACTTTGAACGTGGAGTTAATAGCTAGTCTTAGACCTGACGTAGTCTTCGTGACTTACTCAGCTCAAATAGAGAAATATGTTAAGACCTTATCTGATCTAGGGATCTGCGTTTACGTTGTTAAGGTCGAGGACTTCGGGGATGTATACAACGCTGTGATGTCTTTAGGGATCATCATGAATAAGGCCGACTCAGCGCTAGAGTTACTGAGTAATATAACTGGCAGGGTCATGAATACATACACAAGAATAATAAACTACCTCAACACTACCGGAACCCCTAAAGTTGGTGTGTACTGGGAGATATTCCCTGATTACTGGACCTTAGGAGGGAACACCTTCCAGAACAGCATGATAGTATATGCCGGAGGAGAAAACATTTTCGGGAATACTAGCCTCTCTTGGTTCGTGGCAAGCCCGGAGTCAATCATTGATTTAAACCCCTCAGTCATTCTCCTAAGCTATAATTACGGGATGTTCGGCACCCCCCAAGACTTAATAGAGATGATTACTTCAAGACCTGGCTGGAGCAATATTACGGCTGTGAGGGAGGGGAGGGTGTACGTGCTGGGCGGCATGATCGAGGACATAGTCTCGCGCCCCGGTCCTAGACTAGGTCTAGCTGTTGAGGTCTTGGCAAGAATACTCTATCCCGGAGCTTACAACATAACTCAGGTCCCGAGCTTTATAGACGAGAACGTGGTTAGTGGATGGGGGATCTCGCTAGGGTAGTTAGCGTTGTGTTCGCTCATGAGTAGCCTAGAGATATTTGTTTCATGGAGGAAGAGAAGATTCCTCACGACACTGACGCTATCTGTTATCACTCTAGCAATCTTTTTCCTCACCCACTTGAGTCTAGGTTACAGCGTGATGAATCCCTTAAACGTCTTATTCTCTGGTATCACGCAGTTAATCACAGGTAGTCTAGGTATTGAAGGCTACAGAGTCTTAAGAGCGTTGACGGCGGTTGTTGTCGGGGCTACCCTAGCTCTCTCAGGATACTTAATGCAGTTAAGTACTAAGAACCCTCTCGCTGACCCATACATACTCGGGGTTTCGTCAGGAGCTTTATTCACAGTCTCTCTAACACTGTCTATCTCGGGCTACGTACTACATCCCCTCATGATCGGGGTTAGAACCATTACTGCTTTCTTAGGTGGGTTAATTGCTTACTTAGCAACACTCTTCATAGCTTCTAAGGCCGGCATGAGCCCTACGTCCTTGGTGTTAGCAGGGGTTGCTGTCGGCACCTTCTTCTACTCCGCCTCACTCCTACCGCAATACTTCATTTCACGCGACATACATAAATTGATTGCCTGGAGCATGGGGTCGTTCGTAAGCCCTTCTACTGACGCCTTAATCCTAATGACTTCCGCGTTGCTCTCAACGATGTCCTACGTGTTTTACGTGAGACACCCGCTTAACAACCTCCAAGTAAGTGATGACTTCGTTAAGCAGCTGGGGTGGGATCCGGCTAGGTTGAGGAGATATTCTACATTACTAGCTTCCTTAATAACTTCGTTCACGGTCGCTTGGTTCGGGGTAATAGGCTTCGTCGGCTTAGCCGCACCACACATAGCTAGAAGGATTCTCAAGTCTAGTGAACTTGTTTTCGCCCTACCAACGTCTCTCATCTTAGGCTCAACCCTGCTTACGGTATCAGACCTCCTTAGTAAGGTGTTGGTGGCCGGTGTTGAGATACCTGTTAACGTCATAGCGTCGATGATCGGCGCGCCCGTATTAGCTCTAGCCATAGTGGAGTTGAGGAAGTATGGTTCTTGAGGTTGTCAAGCTGTGCGTCTCCTACGATAGCACTCAAGTCATTAAGGAAGCTAGTTTCTCTATTGCTGAGGGGGTTGTGGCTGTGGTAGGTCCTAACGGTGCTGGCAAGACAACACTACTTAAAGCTATCTCAGGCTTAGTTAGTTACGCGGGCTCCCTAAGGATAATGAACAAGGACTTAAGAGCCCTCAGCACTGAGGAGAGAGCTAAGCTAATCACCTACGTACCGCCTCTAGTTGACGTAATGCCCGACATGAGTGTAGGAGACTTAATACTTAGTGACCCGTTACACAATAAAGAATTGCTTAAGGAGTACATAGAGCTATTCGAGTTGGGTGCCTTACTTGAGAGGAGATTGAGTAGAGTGAGTAGCGGCGAATTAAGCAGGGCCCTACTAGCTAAGGGACTCTCGAAAAACTCGAAGATCGTGGCTCTTGACGAGCCCCTCTCACACATAGACATGAGATTCCAGCTAATACTACTAAAACACTTAAGAGTCTTAAGTAAGGAAGGGAAGATAATTCTGGTAGCATCTAACCAGTTGAATCCCCTCCTAAGCTATGTCGACAAAGTAATAGCTCTCAAGAAGGGGGAGGTGGTCTTCACGGGTGATGTAGCGAGCTTCCTGAGATCTAACACGCCTGAGAAGATTTACGGGGTTAAGTTCGAGGTCGTCTTCAAGGAGAATTACGTGGACTTAATACCTAGGGAGCTCGCTTAAGAGAATTCATCAAGAATCTCCCGGCTAATTAAGGAGATTGGTTCTGTGTTAAGTCTTCGTTACTTCGTACGTGCCATCTTTAAAGATAATTATTTTTATTGGTCTAACCACTCTAGTTCCTTCAATACTTCCTGAAGCGTTTATTCTTATGTAGTCATATATCGTGGTGAAGTTTCCTCTCAGCTTAACTCCTCTCTCATCAGCTAACTGAACTAGTTTCTGAGGTATCGTGACTAAGTGTGTTCCCGGCTCTATCACTACCTCACCCACCTTCATCAAGTCTTTATATACCCTTAGAGTTTCTTCAGCTAACCTTATTTTCCTCAGAGCACTCCTCTCTATTACTGACACGTTCTCTCTAGAAGTCTTCATTATCTCCGCTATCTCCCTCTGTGTTCTCCCCTCTATCCTCAGCTTAAGTACTTTATACTGTTTCTCTGTCAGCAACCCGTACTTCCTCTCCTCACCCATCCTCTCAATCAATCCCCACATACGTTACTTCGTTAACGCTTATAACTAGAGTTACCCTATCTCTTGTAGTGATCGCGCGATGGTATACCGCAATAGGTGGTTGTATCTGAGGGTGAGGAGCGAGGTTCTAGACCTGCTTATTTCATGGGTTGTTTTAAGTTTTTCTTTTGCCGTATTCATGAGTTCAAGTCTTGAGAGACTCCCCCTAAGCATCGCGTATTCTTCAGTAGGTGTTGGTTCGGCGTTCATACTCCACGAACTAGCTCACAGACAGGTAGCTAAGGCTTACGACCTTGAGGCTAGGTATAGGGCTTGGTATCTAGGTCTGCTCGTAACTCTAGCTATAGCCTTAATTAACGCGGCTGTCAAGCTACCTATTTTGTTCGCTGCTCCAGGAGCTGTAGTAATTTATGGTTACTGGGGTCACGTAAACCCTATTGCTGAGTTGAGGGTAGCTGAATCAGGACCTTTAACCAACATAGCGGTGGGGGTCGCTACGTGGGTAATCCTCCTAGCCATCCCGCCAACACCTATACTCACAGACATGCTGTACTACGTCATGAGGATTAATTCCTGGATAGCTTTCTTCAACCTCCTACCCCTACCACCCCTAGACGGCTTCAAAATACTTAAGAGATCCCCTATAGAGTGGGTCTTGATGTTCATAGTTAGCTTAGTGGTCATGAGACTAGCTATTTAAAGCAAACCATAACTCAAGACATTGAAGGTGTGAAAAGCTAGCTCAGTTCCCTAAGCATTCCCACGTTATGTGGGCTGTGATCGTCAGCTTAACGCAGATAACCACTCCATTATACCGTTCTTAATCATCTCGAAAGCCATGGCAGCTATTATTATCGACATGAATCTACCGAGTCCTCTCACGAAAGACTTACTTAACTTGCTTACTATATATGATGAGTACCTAAGCATTAACGCGGCTGTTATCACGGCTAGTAAGGAGGCGGCGAGTACGGCTACGTAGCCCTCCATAGTGTTATTTTCCGTAACTAAGAGGATTATAGTCGTCATAGTTCCAGGACCTACCAACAAAGGTGTCGCAACAGGCATCACAGCTATTTCCTCGGGATCCAGCTTCTTAGACCTAGGAGCCTCCCCTAATACGTCGAACGCTAAGACTAAGAGTATCGCACCACCACCAACCCTGAGTGAGGCTAGCGAGATACCGAAGAAGTTGAGGATCCATATACCGAACAAAGTAAATACAGAGACCATAACACACATAGCTATGAAAGCTTTCCTAACAATCTCATCCTTCCTCTGAGGGTCAAACCCCTCAGTTAATGTAATGAACACCGGTACGGCGGCGAAAGGATCGAGAATAGCTAAAATCTTAACATACATCACGAGCGTCGTGAATACCCAGTCCCACACGTGAGTCACCGAAGGAAAACAACAGGATTAATTAATAAATCTAAGAAACCCAAGACAGTTTACAGCTAAGGACCTCACCCTTTTAGGGCGGGGAGGAGGTCAGTCACACGCTTCTGCCCTCATTCCATAAGTTCATGAAGTATCTCGCTAGTTCCTCAGCAATCTCTTTATCCTGTACCATCACTGAAGCTTCATGATTATACCTCAGAGCTGATTCCGTCCAGTTATGCGATCCTATCACCACCGTCTCATTATCTATTATTACTAGTTTTGCGTGGGTCGTCGTTCTCTGCGATTTATCTAGCCTCGTAGGTACTCCAGCGTTTTTCAAGTATGTTATTGTTTCCGGGTAACTCCTGTATGTTTCGTCATCAACCACTACCTTAACGTCCACCCCTCTAGTCCTCAACTCCGCCAAGACACTGAGTAACTGATTTACCGGGTCGTCAGGCTCGTTAGGATCGTACTTAATTACATACATGATTACGTAGACACTTGAGTTAGCTTTAAGTAAGAGATCCTTAAGCTCGTTGAAGTACCTGTCGTCAACTAATGATTCGACGACGGTGAGCAAGGGTCTTGAAGTGATTGTTACGATGTTTGATGGAGTTATGGTACTCGGTGCCTGAAGATAATTTGCTATGATAAAGCCGGCCGCAAAACTAAGGATAATCAGAGAAATCACTAAAGTTGCTCTACCAGCACGTAAATACTTAATCACCTAACACACCAGTGAAGTATTGTGTGGTAAAATATAAACAATACGTTATTATTGCTAAACAACGGAAAGGCCTCTCAACCCTCTCTAGGAAGGTGGGAAAAATTAGAGATTTAAGTTAGTAGGCGGCTGAGTCAATGAGATTAGTCTTAGGCACTCTCTAACCCACGCAACGCGTAACCCAAAGACATGAACTTCTTTTACTGAAGTATGGCATACTACGAAAGTTTACGTAAAGTTTATTAACAACCTCAACGAAAATATTTTTGAGGTATTATTATGAGAGGAATCTCGAAGACTATGGTAGCGATAGCAGCAGTAATAGTGGTTGTACTAGCTGTTATTCTAGGTTATTATGCTCTAACCCCGCCGGCACCTTATAAGATCACCATATATACTGGGGGGACTGGAGGGGTTTACTACCCGTTAGGGGTTAAACTAGCGGATCTACTGAATAAGTATGCTGGGGATAAGATAGTTGCTTCAGCGTCTTCAAGCGGTGCTTCAGTAGCTAATGCTAGGGCTCTAGGGACAGGTGACGCGAACTTGATATTCATACAGAATGACATAGCTTACTACGCGTATAATGGACTCTACATGTTCTCCGAGGGTAAGATAGATAAGATAAGGGGGTTAGCAACGCTATATCCGGAAATAATCCAAATAATAGTGAGAGCTGATAGCGGGATAAAAACAATAAGTGATTTAGAGGGGAAGAGGGTCGCTATAGGTGCGGCAGGGAGTGGGACGGCTGTAGAAGCTGAGATAATACTCAGAGCTTCCGGCGTGTGGGATAAGATAACTGTTCAGAACCTAGACTTCACGCAGGCAGCGCAAGCGCTCAAATTGGGTCAAGTAGACGCGGCCTTCGTGGTAGCAGGGATTCCGACCTCGGCTGTGATGGAGCTAGCAGCGACGACGCCAATAAGCTTGGTTGAAATACCTGACGAACTACTTAACACTCTCAAGCAACAAGGCTATCTATTCTTCGTGCCGTTCACGGTACCTAAAGCAACGTATACAGGTTTAGAGGAAGACGTGAAGACACTCGCTGTGAGAGCGATGCTAGCCATAAGCTCCGACGTACCTGATGACGTAGTGTACACGATACTCAAGGTCATGTTCGACCATCTAGACGAATTAAAACAAGCACACTCAAGAGCTCAGGACATAAGCTTAGATAAAGCTCTTGAGGGGTTGCCGATAAAACTACACCCAGGAGCAGTTAAGTACTATCAAGATAAAGGGATTACGGTGCCTCAAGAACTCAAGCCGTGAGAACAGAAATGAGCTTAACAAAGAAATATTTTTTCTTGATAATAATTACCACCATAATATCAGTAATCTTAACATACCCAACGCTAGAAGCATGTAAGATAGTGATTGATAGAACGGTGTATGTAGTCAGCCCTCACACAAGATTAAACGTAAGACTAGAATATGAACACAGTGTTGAATTATCAAAGATAACGGAGGAGTATGAGATAACGAACTGTGAGGTAAAATTGATGGAGTTTGTGTGGGTGGGGTATGGGGCAGGACTACCTTCGAGACCGTGCGACGCACCGAATCAGTTAGTGGGTGTGGATGGGAGATACATAATAAGAAATATAACACTGAATGTCACGACACTAAAAATAAGTATGAGATATAGGGTCAACCCAAGAATAACTATCAATGAGAAGGAAGTGGAAAGTAAAGAAGAAGTAGTGATCGAGGCATGCTCAAAAATCTCAGTGGTTGAGTTAGTGTTTGCTCAAAAGCTACGATAATTAAGCCCTAAATAAAAATACTTAAATTAATTACCTTTTAATATCTTTTGTTGAGGGCGTCCTGAATTGACCGAAGTATTAACTATTGAGAGAGCTAAGTCAGGACTGCTAGCCAAGCTCTTATTAATTCTGGGGATTGTGTTCGCTTTATACGAGCTATTTTTCGTGATGGGACTTAACTTCTCACTCTACACTATACTAAGGAGAGTGGGATTAGACATCAAGCTATTACTGTATGCTCCAGACATACAGCAGAGCATGGCTTTCTTGCTAGGCTTACTGATGTTGGCAGCCTACATAGTATACCCAGCAACAAAAAAAGCTAAAACAGATAAGATACCTGCTTACGACTACGTGCTCGGCGTAACAGCCCTGAGCTCAATGCTTTACTTAGTGGTTATTTACCCTACAGTGGTTCAGTACGGGTATGTAGAGGCAACACTCCCTAACGTATTAATACCTCTGATAGCTATAGTGCTCCTCTTAGAAGCGTCTAGAAGGTCTTTAGGGATAGCGTTACCCACGATAGCTTCAGTAGTGATGTTCTTAGGCATTACGTACGAGGGTTTCAATATCAGGAGGTTCGTTAACCACATGTTCTACGCTAGGGAGGGGATATTCGCTATTCCACTGTATGTGATGGTCTCATACGTTTTCGCGTTCGTTTTCTTCGGCTCGATATTAGAAAAAATAGGTATTGGAGATTACATAACAAAATTCGTGATGTCTTTGGTAGGGCATAGGTGGGGAGGTCCCGCGAAAACTGCCGTAGTAGCTAGCGCACTCATGGGGACTGTCTCAGGCAGCTCTGTAGCGAACGTCTTAACGACGGGGACCTTTACAATACCTCTAATGAAGAGAGCTGGTTACCCGCCTGAGGTAGCGGGAGCTGTTGAGCCAGCAGCATCAACGGGGGGTCAGTTAATGCCTCCAGTTATGGGGGCTGCCGCATTCGTCATGGCTCAATTTCTTGGGAGGCCCTACAGAGACATAATATTAGCTGCCGCAATACCTGCTATCCTCTACTTCACCTCAGTATACATCTTCATAGATAGAGTAACTAAGAAGCTTGGGGTAAGACCTATTTCCAGAGAACTACTACCTAGTTTTAAGGAATTAGCTCGAGGAATTTACCTACTTAGCCCGATACCTATAGTCACGTATCTCCTGCTTTCAGGACTTGAGCCACAGTACTGTGCTTTAGGCGCTATAGGAGCCGCGATAATTTCAGCCTGGATCTATCAGAGAACAATGGGAATTATACCCAAGCTACTCATCACAAGCTCAATAATCTTAGTGGGTGTAGTCTCCCACTTCCTCGGATTACCCGTAAGCGCGGCAATATTTTTCGCGGGAGTAATCTCCGTTTTCGTAGTAATATTCATCGGTTACACGGTAAGGGAAACTCGTGAGATGACGTTAGCGTTGCTTAAAGCATTTGATTCAAGCTTCAGAAGCGCTATGACGATCTTCTTCGCGGCATCGTGCGCGGGACTAATACAGGGAGTACTCACGATGACTGGATGGGCCACGACCATAGGGTACCAGTTAGTAGAGATCTCCGGTGGTAACATATTTGTTTTAATGGTTACTGCGATGTCTATAAGTCTGGTTCTGGGTATGGGGGTTCCTACGACAGCTAACTACATTATAACCTCGACGATAGTGGGCGCGCCAATGGCTAGAGCAATAACCGCCATAACAGGAATAGAACTAGAAATGGCTAAGCTAGTAGCACATATGTTCGTCTTCTACTTCGGCATACTAGCTGACTTAACACCTCCGGTAGCGCTAGCTTCTTATGCCGGCACATTACTAGCTAAGTCAGAATTCTGGAAAACAGCGTTTAACGCCACTAGGTATGCGTTGGCTGGCTACTTAGTACCATACATATTTGTTCTAGACCCTGCGTTACTCATACTTCCGGCGGGTGAGGTAACGCCTCATGTGATTTATAGAATCGCTTACGGGATGGCAAATATCTCACTCTCAATACTGATGCTTAGTGCCGGCATAGTTGGTTGGCATGGCACACACATAGGTAGATTACAGAGAGGGTTACTCATAGTGCTTGGAGTAGCCAATTTAACACCTTACGAGTATATAACCCCTATCTTAGTAGCTGTTTACGTAGGACTTTACATGTACAACATAAGAAAAGCTAGGAAGGAACTTAAGCAGGTAGCTTGACGCATTTTTCTCTATTAACGACTGTGTAGGGTAGCTTACCTTCCTTAAGGAACCTCACGATCTCTTTAGCAACGAACTCGCTGGTTTCTTTGAGGGCTTCGTAAGCGAAGCCTGCGATGTGTGGTGTGAGAACAACATTCTCAAGCTTCGTTAACTCGGAGTCTTTCGGTAGGGGCTCGATTGAGTAGACGTCGAGTCCTGCACGTATTCTACCCTCGCTTAACGCCTTAATTAGGGCTTCCTCATCTATTACGGGACCTCTTGAAACGTTGACTATGATGGCTCCCGGCTTAATTAGTGAGAGCTCTCTATGACTTATGAGTCCCTTGGTCTCGGGTGTGAGAGCGATAGTGATTAAGATCACGTCCGAGGTCTTCAGAAGCTCCTCTAAATCCGCGTACCCTACGTCAAGAGCGTGCTCAACCTCTGTCTTCCTAGACCTGCTCCAGTAAACGACCTCGGCTCCAAGAGCTCTGAAAAGCTTAGCGACCTCAGAGCCAACCCTGCCTAACCCGATGACACCGACTCTCTTACCTCTTAAAGTAGTGGTGATGAGGCTTTTCTGGGTATCAGGCCCCCAACCACCAGACCTCACGACTCTATCACCTCTTACCACGTTCTTCATGACTGCTAGGACTAGCGCGAGAGCGTGCTCTGCAACGGCTTGGGCTATGGCATCAGGTGCGTTAGCTACGCACACACCCCTCCTACTAGCTTCCGCAACATCAACCCTGTCAAGTCCTGAGCCGTGAACAAACAATAACTTAAGGTTAGGAGCTAAAAACATCAACTCCTTACCAAACGGCTGCCATGGGGGTACCACAACAACCACAGCACTCCTTAAGTGTTCCTCAAACCACTCCCTAGGAGGTGTCTGACCGTCGAAATACTCGAACTCAACACCTTCCCTATTCAGGATATCGAAAGCTATTCTGTTAGGCTTGAAGGTGAAGACCACTAGACCCATATACACACCCAGAAAGTAATGACGAAACAAAAATAAATGTAAAGTAAATATAAGACGTGAGTGTCGTACGTGAGTTAACGTTAAGACGTTGGGGAAGGGTAGTTAAGTTAAGTAGACGTGAAATAAATAAAAATCTTAGAGAACACCAACTAAGGTGGTTAAGGTGGGTAGTGTTAAAGCGTATGTGCTGGTGACTACTAGTATAGGGCTAGAGTACGAAATAGCTGAGGAAATAGCGAAGCTCGAGGACGAGAACGTTAAAGTGTCCGTAGACGTGGTGTTCGGGGAATACGACCTAGTAGTGACTGCGGTAGGTAAGGACCTTAAAGACATAGACAAGCTAGTCACAAACATCAGGAGAATAAGCGGTGTCACAAAAACAATGACACTAATATCATCAAGAGGTTAAGAAACCGGATGAGCGCCGAAGTAGACAACCTAGTAAGAAGATTACTGACGAGAAGGGAGGAATTCTTCGATAAATCGAACGTCCTGAACTCAGATGGTAGGCGCCTCCTAAGCAAGATAATAAGGATGGTTTTGAGCGAGTACCCTGAATTACGTAAGTTAGCAAGTAAGACTAGGAAGAACCCAACACTAGAGAACGTAACTAAATTAGTTGAGGAAATAACGCGCGTGCGTGAATTAAAGAAGTCACACACTTGATAGAGTCCAGCACTCTCCTTCAGGTAACTAGGCATTGAATGCTGGTACACATACGACGCTTCTCTCTCTGCAGATCTTTTGAAGCCTTTCCTCAACAGACCTACGCCATGAGATGAAGTCACGACCTCTAACGTATTTTTCAGGGGATAACCCAAGGGTTTTAAAGAAGTTGCTTATCTCTCCCTTATATCTGAGCCAGTCATAGTAGAGTGTTGAGTTAGTCTCACGCGCCACCTCAACAATCCCCTCGATAGTGCTTGAATCGTCGTTAAGTCCCGGAATGATGGGGCCGAAGAAAACCCATGTCTTAATACCTGATTCACCAACTTTTGCCAGAGCTCTCACCCTAGCCGTAGGTGGAGGAGCTCTAACCTCAACACCCCTTAACGTAGAGTTGTCTACTGAGGTAATCGTGAACCCAACCTCAACTAAGTTGTTATGCCGGGTCAGGATATCTAGATCTCTTAAGACTAGAGGGGATTTAGTCTGTATGACGACCTTGAAGCCTGCTTTAAGAAGCACTTCAAGAGACGCTCTAGTTAACTTAGTTAAGGCTTCGATAGGTTGGTAAGGGTCTGTAGTGGTTGAGAGGCCTACGGAGCCTGGGCGAACCCTCCTAACATCAGATCTCAGTAAGTCTACCAAGTTCTTCTTGACGTAGATCACGTCACCCCAGCGGGTCCTAGGTTCCTCAAACCTGCAGTAACTCCTCGCATAGCAATAACTACATTTATGGTAACACCCGATATAGGGGTTTAAAGCGTAGTCTAGATCCGGTAGTCTGGACTTGCTGAGAGCTGTGGATGCGTGAATAAAGACGTACTCTGCCCAGCCTTTACGCACTCTTTCTAGAGAAAGAGTCAAGCCTCTTCACCTTCCCGTAATTTCCTAGAATGTAAGAGTTCCTCACGATCTCCTCTACATCGACACGTGTACGCCCCTTCAGGAAACCCAATACTTCATTTAAGTCACTAAACCTCGCCGGTCTAGACTCAAACAACTTCCTAATGTTCTCCCTGACGAACCAAACCCCGATAGGTACGTTGAACCCCTCGTAGATCTCCCTGTACAGGAAGACCGTGGCTTGCCTCCCAAGCCTGTAGAGGAGGTGTTCGGCGACTCCTAAGCGGGCGGCGTAGTAGCAACCCCCTGTCAACGCGTATTCAGACTTCCCTAAAGGACCTTCATGATCGCCCCCGATCGCCACTCTAATTCCTGAGGGATTCCACGTGCTGCCAGGGAACCAAGCCTCAACCCACTCATAACTCCAAATACCTGGTAGCAGGACCGCCACGAAGAGATTCTTCATGTACTCCCTCACATAGACTAAGATCTCCCCGAGCTCCGGCAAACCCCTCACTTTCTTAATTAAAGACTTGGAGATTATGTCGTCAACCGCTGTTATGGACCACCTGGTAGGGACTAACCTCCTGTCCGTGGACCTACCTAAAGCACCTACAGAGAAGATCCTCTGTATTCTGGAGACGGGGACCCCTTCTTTATACAGTAATAAGACAGCCTCAACAGCTTTTAAGTCAGTATCGCTGAAGACCTTCTCAACAGGTCTTCCGAAGTATGGATTGCTAACCACTCTGACATCCCTTAACAAAGCTCTCGGACCGAATGGCGGGATATCCTCACCAAAGAGAGGTTTCCTAAAATACTTCTTGTCTAGGAGGACCTCAGCATCCACAGGCTTCTCGGAGAGAGCGAGTTCCTGAATCTTGGTCACGTAATTGGTTTCTACGTCCCGAACCTTGACTTGAGTAACTCCGACGACCATAGAGAGTCTCTTAACGAGTATGTCTTCTAAGGACTTACCTATCCATGACTCAGGCAGTTCGTATTCTTTAGTGTCACCTACTTGAGGAGGTAGTGAGGGTCCTACGTTGACTTTGGGGTATCCTACCCTCCCAACAAAAACGGAGGGTGGTGAGGAACCCTCAATGAAGTCACTGAACTTAACGAGTCTCACGCTGATCTTGCTGTAAAACTCTACCAGTAGTGGGCAGTAAGTGAGTCCGCATAAATACCTAGACCCCCTGCACAGACTGCAGATCTCTCCTCTAATCAATTCCTCAAGCCTAATACTACTTCCGTTAACACGAATATTAAGAGTTAATACACGCGTTACTCGGCTGAAACCTTGCTTAACAACCAGGTCAACTCAGCGATTCCTAGCTTGCTTCTGCCGCCACCGCATAAAGTCTTTAGGGCGTCTGGCGCATCCTCACTACACGCTAGGTTCCTAACCCTACTTAAGACATAGCCCCTCCGCTTAAGTCTTGGAGTAATTTCCCAGTAAGTTGTTAAGATACCCTTCCAGGGTAGGAGACGACCGAGTATCACGAGTGAGAACATAAGTGAAAGGATTAAGGAAATCATGCTTAAGCTAACTAGGCCTGTGTTCTTGCTGAACGTGAGTAAATACCTGAAGGGGTTGGATACTGCCGCGACAAGGTACGTGAGGTTACTACTCATTAATTCTGCGGTCGTTACCGGTTTCAGTCCGTACTTAGAAGAGTCTAGATAGATCGTCCCTCCAATACATATAGAGCTAAGGACTTCCTTAACAAGCTTGACGTAGGGGTTGTCCGGGGATAGTGATGAGAGGGCTGCGTTAGTCATTATAGAACCATCACCGAACACGTATGCCAGGCTCCCGTCCACACTTACCTTAACCCCTAAGACCGCGTCACCTCTATAAGCTACTGTCACACCCTTACTTGACAAGACTCTCGACGCGTACGCGAAGTAAACTAGTGTGTCAGTCCCGCTAACGTTCACTATACCGTGGAAAACCTGGGAACCCCCGAAACTCACGTACTCTCCTAAAATCTTCGCGTCGCTACCTAAGGTTTCTAAGACAGCGTTGCTGTAGGTTCCTTCATCGGCTATGACGAGGCCTGAGCCGCTCCTAACTAACCAAGCTATTACGCTCGTTTCCTCAAACGTAAATGGTTTCTCAGGCGATACTATGAGTACTACGCGACAAGATCTGGAACTGGGGTAAAGTGGGGTTAGTGTCCAGGAGTCTACCAACCTAACCTCATAACCTAGCCTTTCCAGCAATTCCCTCAAGCGTGAGGTACCCTCGTAACTAGTGTTGTAGGGTGAGGCACCGCTTAAGACAATCCCTGCGGGAAACGGCTCCGCTAACAGAGCTATCAGGAAAACAACCACTACTAACTTACTCAGGTCTGCGTTCTTCACGACCACCCACCAAGCTCTTTACGTAGCTGAGGAGGGCTAAACCGGCTACGAGGGATGTTAAGGAAGCCACGTATCTTTGAGAGAGGGCTAGCACGACGGAGCTCACCAGCAGGAAGTAGCTTAAGTATAGTGTGAGGAGTTTTAAGATGTCCTTAGCCAAAGTACTTCAACACCTCCTCGAACAACTTTATGGATTCTTCGAAGAAACCTAACAACCAGAAAGCCTTAGTAAGGATCAAGAACGCTGTCGAGGCAACCACCAAGATAAGTCTTAAGCTAAGACTACGGATTAGGTACCACAGCATGATGGTGAAGGAACCCACCATCGCGGAAACGAGTAGGGAATGAGCGAGAACTAGTCCGTGATCCAGTAACGTGATGAGGGTGGATGTGGAGAAAGCGAACATTACATAACTGAGGGTAAGTAAGTTAAGGAATATTTTAGCGTTGAGTAATCGAGTTAAGCTGAGTTCAGGCACCTCGAGACTGGTGAACCCATAGCTAATCAACTCCTCGAAAACTCTTAAGGAATACCCCGTTATGAGGGAGACGCAGCAAACGAGCAGGTAGTGGAGCGGAGGTACCTCGATGATTGGACGGAACAGTATCGTGTAGATTAAAGCAGGTGTTAAGAAGGGGATGAAGATAAGGTATGGTTTCCTTAGGTAAATTAAGGTCTTCACTATCAAGACTAGGGGATAGCAGGCTATTAGGTGTGCCGTGTAAGGTCCTGCAACCAAAATTTGGAAGGGTAGTGAGAGAAATAAGATTATAGAGGCTGATAATACGTGTCCTGCTAGGATCATGTACATGTACGTGGCTAACCCGGCGACGGAGACGAACGTGTAGTTGCTTAAGTATAAGGACGCGATTAATGAGATCAGGAAGATGACCGCAATTAACGCTTCAGGAACCCTGCCCCCACTTAAGTATGCGTTCCTCAACCTGCCTAGCGACAGACACCATCACCTCATCCTCACTTAAGTTGCCGAACCTGACTAGCTCGTAATACTTCGTTAAGTCGTTAAATGATTTGGCGAGGTCCTCCCCCGCGAACACCTTAATCTTAGGCAGTAGTTTGACCGCGATTTCCCTATGTGTTTCATGCTTACCTAAAGAAACTTCAAAAAACTTACATAAACCCCCTACGGCAGACCAGAACGCCCTCACCACGTAGGAAGTAATGGTTTTAGTTGATGGTGCTTGCTTAACGTGAGGCACCCTACTTACTAAGTCGCGTCTGCTGACTGGGAAGAACCTCAGGAGGAGTATTATGCTAGCCGCCGAAGAGGTGAAAATAACGAGTATTAACGATGCGTAAGACCCTGATATAACCCCTCTCACGGAAGGCGGACTCATTCCTTGACTAGGTCCTGAAAAACTAGAGCTGCTCAAGAACACTGGTTTTGAGGAAACTAGGTACATGAGAGAGCTTAACTCGCTTGAGAACCTGTAGGCGATTTCCGAACTCTCTTTACTGCTGATTGCTGTGAAAACCCGAACTACCAGGGATGAGGTTCTAGGTTCTGGACTAGTGATTGACGTATTATACCTCTTCTCCCTCACGTACTTATTAATTTCTTCTATGAGAATCTCTTCATTAACTTCCTCAAGCCTGTTGAGATCATTCAATAACTTGCTGAGGTCTTCCGGCGGGAGTCTCTTAATAATCTCAATTAATGGGCTGCTGACGTTGGCTCTTAAGAGTGATTCAAGGACCTCGCTAATAATCGTTGAGTTGCCTAAAGCGTTGCCGGACCCTCCGAGCAATTTACTTGACGACGCGTATTTAGAGTAGGAGGAAGCTATCAAGTACATACATGAACCGATCAGCATAGAGGTATTGTAGGAGACGTCGACCCCGAAATCAGAGGCTTTCTTGAAGTCTCCTGACTCAACATAATCCAAGAACTTAAGGATCTGGAGCCTTAACTCATTCCTTAAGTCTTCACTCACTACTTTAACTTTAGGTTCCCTCATTAAGTAGATCATGAAGTACGATAACTGGTTGTGATCACCGTAACTTACGAAACCTGAGAGAATAACTAATAACACGTTGGATAATGTGGAATAGTCTGTCATGTTTAAAGATCTTGTCGCGTGGTAAAGTAGCCAACCCAAGTCATCGTTGTTCACGCTCAGATCATCAGATTTATTAAGTATTTTGAGAGCCACGATTTGCTTGCCGCCGACGAAGAAAGCAGCTGGGTAGTCACCAGCTAGGTACTCATAAACTTGAGCAACCACCAACTTCATTAAGGTTTGGTTGTTTGTCGAGATTGCTTCCTCTAGCAAGGCCCTCAAATCGTCTCTACCGATCCTACTCAACCACTCACTAAGAACTTTTGGAGCTTCTAATAACTCCTGTGACTTACTCTGAAGTTCTGGTGAGTGTCTAGCCTCAGCGACCGGACTGAAGATACTAAACAACACTAAGAATATGACTAACGTAGGGGTCAACGCTTTGAGAAAGCAGGATATTACAGTGAATTTCATCGCCCCAAAAAAGATGGTCTTCAGAGAAAATAAGTTTCAACATACTCAAATGCTGTGAGCTACTTCGAATCTAACAAGGTGGGTCTTTACATAAACCCATATAAAAACACTGTGAAGTCCAAACCCCTACGAAGGGATTGGTTTAGCAGATATTAGGTTATTGAAAGAAATAGTGGTGGAGATAGAGTTGAGGTATGTTGAAGCTATAGTCGGTAGGGTGGTTGAGGCTTCTAGGGAGGTATTGGTTGAGAGGGAGTGGGATGTGAAGTTGTTGGTTTTGTCAGTAATTGCTGGAGGTCATGTCTTGATTGAGGGAATACCCGGCATAGCCAAGACTCTAACAGCTAAGACTGTTGCTAAGTTGCTTAATCTGAGGTTTAGCAGGATTCAGTTAACGCCTGACTTACTGCCGGCAGACATAGTAGGTACTAAGGTCTTTAATCAGAAGACGGGGGATTTCGAGGTTGTGGTAGGTCCCGTGAACGCTAACTTAGTCTTAGCCGATGAAATAAACAGAGCGTCCCCGAGAACTCAGTCAGCGTTGCTTGAGGCTATGCAGGAGAGACAGGTAACTATTGAAGGTGTGACAATCAAGTTGCCGGAACCTTTCACAGTCATCGCTACCATGAATCCCGTGGAGCTGGAGGGAGTTTTCCCGTTACCTGAAGCACAGCTAGACAGGTTCTTCCTGAAGATAAGTATGAGGACCCTAAGTAAGGAAGGCTTGATAGAGTTGTTGAGGAGGGGGACCCTGAAGATAGAGGAAGCCTTTGCTGAACTAAAGCCGGTTGCTAACGCTGACGAGATACTTGAGGGGAGGAGGGAGATAAGTAACGTGTACGTCGATGACTCGGTGACGGATTACATGCTGAGAATATATGAGTCGATAAATAAGCACAGGTATGTTAGGTTGGGTGTCACGCCTAGAGGGCTTATAATGCTTCACACGCTAGCTAAGTGCTTAGCACTCTCTGAAGGAAGGAATTACGTAATACCTGATGACGTGAAATCTGCGGCGGTACCTGCATTAAGTCACAGGGTTTTGCTTAAGCCGGAGGTTTTAGCTGAGGGTTTTTCATCGAGGGACGTCATAGAAGAGGTTTTAAGAATCGTGGAGGTGCCGAGACCATAAAGGTGACGAGGGTCTCTGTAACGTACGTTAGCTATAGCGGGCTCTACCTACTAACACTCACTTCAGTACTCCTTTCCTCAGTACTGGTAGTTTTCGAGTTACATCACTATTTGGTGATTAGTGTTGCAGGCTTCCTGATGGCTGGTTATGTTGCTGGAGCACTACACTCACTTAAAAGGTTAGATAACGTCCTTGCGGATTACCCGACAGACCTAAGGGTCCTAGAAGGTGAGACACCTGTTTTGAGTTTAGCTATTAGAGCACCTCATCTAGAGTTGCTTAAGGTGATTAAGGCTGATCTAGCTTGCGACGCAGGCTTGAAACTCTCTGATTATTCGGTATGGAGGAACGGTCAAGTACTAGAAATCAGGATGAATCTTAACGCTAGGGTAGGGACACACAGGATAAACACGTTGTTTCTTCGATTCGTTGTTCTCGGGGGTCTCGTGGAGGGGTTGATGAGTCTTGAGGTCTTCACAGAGGTTCAGGTGTTGCCTAGGTTCAGTATTGGTGTTGCCCCCTACACGATACCGGGCTTCAGACACTTAGGTGTTGGTCCTTCCAGGGTTAGGGGGCCTGGCACGAACATATTTGAGGTAAGGGAGTATATGCCGGGAGACGAGTTCAAGAAGATAGATTGGAAAGCGACGGCAAGGCTTTCGAGACTGGCTGTTAAGGAGTTTGAGAAGGAAATGCACAGGGATGTCGTGATATCGCTCGTACTTAGTGATAAGTTTTTCTATCCGGAGAGTAAAGCGCTTGAGAACCTGTTAAGAGAAGTCTGTAAGCTAGCTTTAGGGCTTCTCTCTAACGGTCTTCACGTCAGGTTACTCGTGGTTACGGAGAGAGGGTTCCTGCTAAGCAATAAGGTAACGTCGATTAGTAGGATAGGTGAGTTGCTAGGGGTTCTTTCCAGAATTGAATGGCCTGAGAGACCCTTAATGACCTACTCAGCGTTGAGGGTTGCTTCATGGCTATTGCTCCCAGTAGTGGTGAATACCTGTTCTGTGCCGTGCGCGGTAGTTAACATAGTGTGTCTCGAGGACCTAAGTGATGTGGAGGCGGCTCACCGCATATTTAAGAAGCTTAAGACACTCGCTCACGACGTGGTGTTCGTGGTCATCACGCCATCACTCATAGACTTAAGGCTAGAGGAAGTAACCCTGGAAGACTTGAGTAGCGCGTACCAGGAAATAGAAAACCTGGTTAAACTGACTAGGAAGCTACCTAACAGCATCGTAGCGCCGGACATAAGCAACGTTGCTCTCAATAAGGTCTTAAGCATGCGTGCGACCGCTTAAGACTTAGACGTTGATAACTGAATGAATTCATGTTAATCTATTAATCCCATTATCTCTTAATTGTTGAGTGTTGCGGATGGATGAGGAGGCTGTTAAGGTTATTAGGTTGGCTAAGAGGTACTTGACTAAAAAGAGGAAGGGATTGCTGAAGAGTGAGAAACTAGTCGTTGAAGCGCTGAAAGGAGTTACTTTCACAGTCAACTATGGCGAGGTTGTGGGGCTTCTGGGACCTAACGGTGCCGGCAAGACAACCACGATTAAGATTCTCTCAACACTGCTCTTACCAGACTCTGGGGAGGCTAGGGTAGGAGGTTTTGACGTAGTTAAGGAAGCAGGTAAAGTTAGGAAGTTAATCGGCGTTATGCTGAGCGTGGAGAAAGGTTTTTACGGCAAGTTAACCGGTAGGGAGAACCTTATTTACTTCGGCTCGCTTTACGGGCTGAGCGGGGCTGATTTAAGGAAGAGAGTTGATGAGGTAATGGAGCTTGTTGGGTTAAGTGAGTTAGAGGCTGAAGATAAGCTTTACGAGGAATACTCGACCGGTATGAAGGCTAGGCTCTCACTAGCTAGAGCCCTCTTGAAAGACCCGCCAATACTCTTGCTGGATGAGCCGACACTAGGTCTTGACCCGATGAGTGCTAGGAAAGTGAGAGACTTAGTTAAGTCTCTGGCTCTAAGGGAGGATAAAGCAGTAATATACACTACGCACAACATGTTTGAGGCTGAACTAGTTTGTGACAGGATTTTATTAATTGATAAGGGGTCTATAGTCACTTCAGGAACTCCGGAAGAACTGAAGAATAAGATAAGCGATATAAGGACAGTGGTGCTTCAGGTTAGGAGAGGGTCCGGGGACCTGAATACCTTCTTGAATAAGCTGGCTGAGGTTGCCGTAGGTGATGTGATGACGGAGGAACTCGGCGTAGACTACTTAGAAATAAAGTTTAACGTGAGATCCATGGAAGAATCCCTCAATAAAGTGATGAGGTTGTTGACTGAGGGAGGGTTAGCGACGAATTCATTTAAGGTGGTTGAGCCCACGCTTGAAGATGTATTCATATACTTCACTGGAGGTAAACATAAGTGAACGTGCTACCGTTAATTAAGTCCGAGATGTTGTTGGTTTACGGAGAATTAGTGAGGAGAAAACAGGTTTTATTCACTTATGTTGCTTACCCTTACATAATGACTTTCTTCATAATATTCGTCGGCTCCTCTGTGGGATCACTAGAAAATTTTGAGGTCAGGGTTGGTGTAAACCCTTTCCTCTTCTTCATAGCCGCGTCATTCAACTTTCTAGCCATACTTGGCATAGTAGATGATGTTTTATGGAGTCCCATATACGACGACAACATAGGTACGTTGCCTTACGTGCTCTCAAGCACTACGCCGTGGTTCTTGAGGCTCCTCATAATACCTATACCGCGTTTAGTCTTAACGATAATACTTGGCTTCACCAGCTTAGTTCCCCTCTTCACGTATTTCGAAGGTATTAATGGATTCCTTACCTCGCTCCTCTTGATGGGTTTAGCTTGCCTTGCGGGCTTGCTCCTATCAACGTTCGCTATCCTCTTAGCATGCGGTGTGTCGATGTTAATGGGTGAGTCTTGGAGACTGCTAAACATTGTCAGGCCTCTCATGATGATACTGCTAGGTATTTACTACCCTAGAGTTTTAATGCCTTTCACGGTCCGCGTGATATCTTATCTCTTGCCCTCATCACACGTTGTTGACTTAACGCTCTACACGTTAGTAGGTGGGGGGACGCCTGAAGTCTTGACGGTCCTCACGATGCTCGGCTTAGGCATCGCTTTAGCGCGAGCTTCCGGGCCACTCTCATACGGAAGCACTAAGTCACTGGAGATATAACAGTTACTGGAGGGGGTGTGG
>CAZWSU010000079.1:0-13748 GCA_964636755.1 uncultured Desulfurococcaceae archaeon | reverse complement strand
TACCGATCTGTCGTAAACGAATATGGTGAACGGCTCGTCCGTTGATCCGTCACTTACATAAAGAGTTAACCTAATCTTACCTCCTGATTGTAGCTCCGCTCTAGGGGGTTCCACAACAACCCCCTCAATGTATATGGTCGCGTAATTCATCAAGAAATTGTCCTTTAACTGCTTAATAGGCATCAGAGGTGTTGGCGCATAATACGAAACCAAGTAAACTCCCGTCAAACCAATTAACGCGAGAGTTATAGCTACTACTCGAAGAAAACTAATGTCATATACTTTACGAGGAGTTGTCTCAGGATAATACAGATACTTCTCAACCTCTGTTAATTCTTTCTCATTCTTCATAGTTCAAACCCTTCATTATAATTTAACCTAAGAAAAAATTAATATAGTCTTACTCAAAACTTATGAAATCTTCGTTAAATAAACCTAATCTTTCGAATTGAAAGCTCCCTTCTAAAGGAGGGAGAGTCTTCACCAAGGCCAAGGTGGTCGCAAGTATTCACAGATACTTGAACTCTTCATTAATATCAATACGGTCTAGATTCCCGTGATAGGGGATGATCCTTTAAAAGTCTTCGAATATGGTGAGTTATTTTATGGGAGTTACTTGCCTGTAGATGTGATAGTGATTACTAATGGGTCTCCGCTTGGTGAGGATTTGGTTAAGCAGGTTTGGATTACTGCTCAGAAACTATTTCATGAATACGGCTTAGAGGTTTACGTGATACCTTATATGTCTAAGGATTCCCGGGTAGCACTAATAATAAACAATGTTGAATTCGTGGTCTCAAAAAGGCTTACGCTTGAGGAAATTGAGGACTTAATCCTCAGCGCTTGCGAGGGTGAGGGGACTACTAGAGACTTAGCTCTGATAGGGGCGGTTTTCTACGATGAAAACGAGTTTGGGAATGCGCAAGTGATTTGAATGGGTTAAAGTCTTTTATATGCACTCAGAATTTTCTTGATTATGTTACATATGCTGAGTTCCTCCCATGACCCGTAACGCCCTATGAACCTAATGTCCAGTTCCTTGAGTATCTCGTCGTAGGGGCTTCTCCCGAGCTTAAGTATCCTTCCATATTTTTCCAGGTAAGATCTAGCAAACACGACTTCCCTTACTTTAATGCCTAGATTCTTTAACTCGGAAAAATTCTTTACGAGTATTTCGGTCTTATCAGCGCCTCGCCTCAGCGGGGTTAACACGTATATTAGCGTGTGTTCCTTCGTTGCCGCGTCAATAAAGCTCTTTAGGAGTATTGTGTGTGAAGCCGCATATCTTTTCCTACCTAAAGCGTAAACAACTACCTCGTTCTCCCCGATTCTCTGATCTATTTTACCGATAATTAACGAGATATTGTAGGATAGGTACGCGTAATTTTCACTAATATTCTTTAAGTCTATTCCTCTCAGCCTAGATAGTAGCAAGTCTTGAGGTATGGAGCTAACTATGTCTTCATACTCTATTAATGCTCCACCCTCAAGTAGTACCGTTTTTTCCTTAGGATCTATGCTCGTGATGTTCGTGTACAGGCGGGAAACCTTAACGCTATTCCTCAATAGCTTGATTATCTGACACCAGCTAAGCACAGGCTTGTGGACTTTACTATATGTTTTAGGGAATAAGTCGTACCAAGTATTGTTAGGGGTTTCCTCCCTCCGCAACGAGAATTTATCTTTTAAGGAAGCTTCCTCACCGATTAGTACGTACTCGTAGTCTATCTCGTAAGATTCAAACCCTAAACGTCTTAAACAATCTGGTTCCTCAAGGAATATCGGTATTCTATCAATACACGTGTCAGCGAAACCCCAACCGTCTAAGGTGCTCGTAGCTCCGGGCCAGGACAGGAGTAGTGAGTTACTTAAGTCTTGAGCCGCGTAAATGTTACCGCTGAATGAGTCGCCGAGTATTAATGTATCAATCTTCCTCCTCTTCCTCAACACTTTCTTCTTCCTCTTCTCTCCTAACTATCATACGTTTAACTTCACTAGGCATAGTGTGTGATCTTAAGTGATGTAGTAGGTCAGTCAAAGAGAAGAAGAGTGGTTTGTCAATCACTTGCCTTAAGGATTCGCCCTCCCTAGGACATATCTCATCGATCTTAACACATATAGGACATAACAAAAGATTTGTTGAGGTATCTAAGCAAGTCTCTATTATTACCCCGTTAACGTTGAAAGATATTCGCCGCCACCTAGGCTCCCAGAAGAGAGACATCCCCCACCACTAATAATTACTCGCTACTGAAAATAAAATAAGCGATCCTCGAATAAGGAGGCTTAGGTAAAGCGAGTATATCCGTGCTTACTTAACTTCCACATAATAGCGTCACGGACTAAATCGCTTCTGTTTCGGTAAGATTTCTCATATATTATGTCGTCTATTAAGTCCATTATGTCGTTAGGGAGTTTTACCGATATTACTTTACTGCTTGGCATACTCATCCTTATTTATAAAATAATACCTTCAATTTAAATACGTTCCTTAATTATCGATCATAGAATAATTTAATTAATTTAAGCTGAATAGCTGAGTTAGTCACGTAAAACTAAAATTCATTTAATTACTTATCGTTTATATTGTAGGTGAGTGTTTGGAAGATCCTGTAATCGCTCTAGTCAGGTTCTTGGTAATTAAGAGGTTGGTAGGTAATTCCTCTATGTTGATGGCTGTTAAAGAATACTTTGTTGACGGGGTCTCCCCTAGTTCCATAAGCTATAAGTATAAGGTTTCTAAGTTCAGGGTTAGGGGGTATATACAGAGAGTTACAGAGAAAACCAGGAATTCATACCTAGCTTCATCAATCATAAAACAGGTTTTCCCGCTAATACTTGAGATAGAACCGGCGGTAATCAAGGTTAACGAAAAGTACGTATGCTTACTTTGCGATCAATCTTTCGATAACGAGATTACCGTAGAGAATCACCTCAGGAGAAAGCATGAAGAACACATAAATAAGACTATTAAAGAAGTCCTAGAAAATATTAAGGAACTTTCAACAAGTAGCTAATTCAGCACAGTAATGAGTTCGGAAAGATATAAGCAATAGAGTATTTGAAATATGGGTGTCTGGGGGTAATGTGGTTCGCGTTCGTTAACTCACCGTTAGGGACTAACTTGAGGGTTCTGAAGAAATTCTTGATAGCTAATGCTCACGACGAAAAAGAACTTCAAGTACTGAAAGCTAAAGTTTCAGGGTTTCTAGGGATAAGAGTTGTTAACACTGATAATAACGTGGACGCAATCTACGAGATCATATCGGTAGATCCTGACACAGCCGATCTACCTAGGTTAGAAATAAAAACCTTCTTAATAGCTGAGATACTCTGAGCGGGCCCCCGCAGCTCTTTGATGGGCTTCAACTTTATTTGAGGGTTTGGGAGCTTGGAAGTCTTTTTATAATCTAAGCCTTAAAGCAATACATGGTCTTTAAGTAATAGACATCGTGTACCGGAAATACTTAAAAGTCTTATAGGACCATTAATACATGGTGAGGACTCGTGAGTTATAGGAGGAAGAGGAGGTCGTTATTTGATATATTTGATGAGTGGATTAGGGAGATGGAGGAGGAGATGCGTGAATTCATTGAAGAAAGTGAGAAGTTATTTAGGATGAGTCCTGAGGAGCTGGATGAGTTACGTAAGAGAGGTTTAGGACCATACGTCTACGGTTACAGGATATACATAGGTCCTGACGGCAAGGTGAAGGTGGATGAGTTTGGCAACGTTAGGAGAGAGGGGGTGAAGCCAAGGATCACTGAAGAAGCAGAGCCTTTAGCAGACGTTATAGATGAAGGAGACAAGGTTAGGATAATTGTTGAGATGCCTGGTGTCGAGAAAGATAAGATAAAGCTTAAGGTATCAGGTAAGGAACTGCTGATACAAGCTGGTAACGGGAGAAAATACTTTAAGAGACTCACACTACCTGAGGAGGTAGACGTGAAAAGCGCTAAAGCAAACTACAAGAACGGGATACTGGAGATAGAGTTCAAGAAAATGAGGGGGAGTACCGGAGAGTACGAGATAAAGGTAGAGTAAGACCCTGTTTCTGTTTGGCGCTTCTCACGTCCTAATTATTGTTTTGTTTGGATCGTTGTCAAGCGTTGGTAGAATTTCAGGAAACCTAGCACGTTAAAGCTTGAGACATCTATCTTGATGTTATCGTAGTATATCTCTATGCCACTGTAGATATTTCCTCTCCTCTTGATGACCAGTCTTAAGTTATGATTCTTAAGTATTTCCAGCACGTCTTCATACCTGATTAAGTCGTGGAGTATTGCGTCATTAAGTAGAGCTAGCGTTTCAGGATACAGCGATTCACACCTACGCTCGTTGAGCACAGCTTTTATGTAATGCTTAATTAACGAGGGCCACATACTTAAGTAATTCTCGGTCTTTAATGACTGGAGCTCATCACACTCAAGATTCTTAACTAATTCAATAAGTAGGTTCTCAGAAACCGCGTCTAGCGACGTGTTAATCAAGTTTCTTATGAGCGTTATTGGAGTGAAGGTAGGCTTAAAATAATTGAGGTACTTAACCCAGTCAACGTTGTAGCACTCTGTTTTACATACTTCCTTCAATATTCGTGCTAACTTGCTATGACCTGAAACGTTGTCTTCAAGTATTAAGCTGATCACGAAGAAAAACTTGGTTGCTTTCCTTGAATCACGTAACTCACTTATTCCTTGCCTCACTAACTCAGTGAGTTCTTTCTCGTCAAGTGAGTGAACGTGGTTGAAGATCTTAGCTAACGATATCTTTCTTTTGAAGAGCAGTCTTCCCCCACCAATTTCTTCTACTAATTAATTCTTTAAAAACCTAAAAGTTAAACTCATAAGGTGGGTGCTCTGAAGAGCATTAAGTGGTACGAGGGTGGGGTAGTTCTAGAAGAGACCGCCATACCTCCGATACCCTCCAAACACGTCTTAGCTAAGGTCTTAAGCGTCCTTATCTACTCCCCACATAAAAACAAGAACGTCTTTAAGAATACAGTGCCGGGTAGGACCCTAGGAGGTTTCGGCTTAGTGAGAGTCATAGAACCTGGGGTAGGAGCTGAGGTAATGCCCGGTGAGGTATTCTGTGTAAAGCCTTACACGACCCACGGGATCTTAGGACTCGACATAGATGGTCTAGCATCTGAATACGCAGTCATACCTAGAGAAGCCTTGATAAGCCTTAGGGGAGCAGAACTTGAGAGGATCTCGCCCCTACATGTAGAATTTGGGTACATTCACGAACTCATTAAATTAATGGAGATCTCTGAGAGGGGACTTATAGTAGGGTGCGGGCTTGCAGCATACATACTAGGTCTTGTTGCCAGGAACTACAGAAACATGGAGGTATTGTGCTCGAACACTGACTACCTCAAGAGTTTGAAAGACCTAGGACTTCCACTGAAGAGGAGTTTAGAAGACTTGAAAGAGAGGGCGGACCTACTAATCCTGACAGAAGAAGCAGACATAGATCTTAAGAGCATGCTGAGAGAGAACGCGTGGGTTTACATAGCCCCAGGAGTCTTCACGTTAAGTTTACACTATCGTGGAATTCCTTCTAAGATTAAGTTAGTAAGGCCTAAAGCCTTCAAGCCCAAGTATTCGATGAGATACCTAGGAAGGGTGAGTCCGCATATATTAGAATCTCAGGTTAAAACGGTGAGTGAGTTAAGTCAAGCGGTTGAGGCATTAAGCTTATTTGAAAGAGTAATAATAAACTTTGAATAGTCTCCTCGTCTCAGACTACGTCACCTTAGTTGAGAGCTTAGCTTGTTTAAGGATTTATCACATTGTGTAGAAGCTTTCCGGCGTTATTGGTCCTTCAGGCTCCTTGATCTTCTCTTTAGCTAGGCTCCCTAAGATTTTGATTCCTTCAGCTATTTTATCGGGTGGTGGGAAGCTGAAGTTGAGCCTCATCGAGTTCCAGCCGCCGCCGTTGGCGAAGAATGAAGCTCCGGGTACGTAAGCTACGCCTCTAGCCAGCGCTTCAGGAAGCATCTTTCTAGTGTCCACGTCGAGTGATGGGAGGAACACCATGACGAATAATCCGCCAACAGGTCTAGGCCACCAAGTCTTCTCAGGCATGTAATCAGCTAACGCGTCAAGCATTACGTCTCTCTTGATTTTATAGACTTGCTTAGCTTTCTCTATAGTCTTATCTACTAATCCCCGCCTTATTGACTCAAGTGCTATGTATTGTGTTAAGGTGGGTGTGTGTAGGTCTGCTGTCTGTTTAGCTCTCTCAAGCACGTCGATGACGTAGTGATTACCCAAAACCCAACCGATTCTGAGTCCTGGTGAGAGTATCTTACTTAGAGTGCCTAAGTAGATCACCCTACCCTCATCATCTAGAGTTTTAAGAGGAGTTACGTCTACACCACTCTCGTAAACGAAGTACGAGTATGGGTCGTCTTCAATAACGACTATATCATACCTTGACGCAAGCTCTAAGAGATACTTCTTCCTCTCGGTAGTGAGGGTGACTCCAGCAGGGTTATGAGCTACCGGTATAGTGTAAATAAACTTCACGCTCCTCCCTTCACCATATATCCTCTTAAGTTCTTTCTCCAGGATGTCGACCCTCATGCCGTTCTCGTCAACGGGCACCCCAACTATCTGCGGGTGAGATAATGTGAAAGCGTTAAGTGCAGCCAAATAAGTAGGTAACTCAACAACTATCACGTCCTCCCGCTCTATGAACACCCTACTTATTAAATCTAGAGCTTGCTGAGAACCTGTAGTCACTATCACTGAGTCATCACTTCTAACCCTAACGTCTTTTCTCTGAAGAAAACTCATTAACTCTTTCCTAAACTCACTTACTCCGGCGGTAGGTGCGTACTGGAGTGATGCGTCACCTCGCTCACCAATTACTTCTCTAGCTATCTCAGCTAACTCTTTCTTAGGAAAGGTTTCTGGGTCGGGCATACCGCCCGCTAAACTTATTACTTTCCTGCCTTCAGTAAGCTTCAGCAACTCCCTAACATCTGAAGCTTTAAATAGCTCTGATCTCTTAGCAAGTAATTTTAAGTAGTCGACCGTGTTAAATCCCTATAAAATAATCATTTAATGTTTTTAAACTTTACCTCATGTTTTGTTTCCACGTTATTTCTTTATTACAGGTATAAACTTTAGACCATAGTATATTAATCCGTTAGGATCCTCGCTAGAGTACTTCCTTAAAACAGCTTCAACGCGGGTGCCGATTGAGAGTTCGTTGAGGTCTACATCAGTTATCTCTCCCACTATTATCGGGCCTTCATCGAGTTTCACGAGACCTACTACCCTAGGTAAGTATTGTTCACTACCCTCGGTCCTGTAGTAAGATATCGTGTAATTAATTAACTCGCCGAACCCTTTAGACTCAACATACTCCACGTTTCGTGACCCACAGTAAGGGCATTTAAGACGTTTAAGTGACGTAGCTTTACCGCAGTCCCTACATTTAGTTACGTATATTTTGTAGTGATTATCTTTTAAGCGCCAGAAGATAGATATAGAGTGCTTCATTAAGCCCACCTCCTCAATAAAATCAGCCACGCGTTATTGTCCGGTCCCGACATCGCGTGAGCTAGTGATATCTCACCATCGTATTTAGCCCAGCTAACACCAGTCATCAACTCACGTAGTTCGTGAACCTGATAAAGAGGTGTTGCTCCTATCGGGTGTCCTCTCGCCTTAAGACCTCCCCCAACGTTCAAGTACGGCATCTCATCCACGCATCTCACGGCCTCACCTCTCGCGCAGATCTCTAGAGCCTCAATGACTAGTAGACCGTATATATCGTATGTGTCATACACGTTTACTGCCGTGTTCGTAGTTAACTTAATCCCGTTCCTGCTGGAGAGTCTCTTATAGGCAGCTGCTGTAGCAGTGAAATACGTTAAGTCTTCACGTAAGTAAATAGGTAGGTTTACCGAGGACTCAACATCAACTAACTCGATAGGTGCTGTGCCAGCCTTCTTAGCAACTGATTCGTTAACTAACAATAACGCGGCGGCGCCGTCGCTCGTCGGGTGGGAGTCCAGCATAGTTATAGGTTCTGAAATCCTTAAAGCCCTACCTAACGAATCCGTTGATATGGTGAATTGGAGTTGTGCGTGAGGGGTTTTCACGGCGTTCTCATGCATCTTAATAGACCACTTAATTATGTTCTCTCTTGAAACCCCGTACTTCCTCACATACTCGTTCATGATTAACGCAGCGTAATCAGGTGGTGTCACGTTCTTAATCCCTTCAACCTCATATTCAAGTATTTTCGCGTAGACCTTGTTAATGACCCAAGAAGGGTACTCACTCATCTTCTCGAACCCTACCACAAGCACTCTATCTGCTTTCCCAGATCTTATTAAAGCGTGAGCGTAGTCTAGAGCAACCGCACCGGAAACCTCACCGCTACTAACAGTCAACGCCTTAACGTTCCTAAACCCCAAGTTTTGCGCGATGTAGGTTGACGGGTCTGCTTGATTAAGTATTGATTCGGAGAAAGCCGTGGAGACTACGAGATACTCTATATCTGAGATGTCAAGCCCTGAATCAGCGAGTGCTTTGCTCACCGCTTCATCAACCAAGACTAGGTAGTTTTTGTCGTAATGCCTGTCAACCTTAGTAACCCCACTACCCACTACGTAAGTCTTCATCTCCCATCACCATAAATTCCTGTATATAAGGTTTCTGAACTTAGCGTACTCAGCGTAAGATATGTATTTCTTACGAGCTATGAGTTCTTCCACGGTAGGTGCCTTACCCACCCTCTCCAAGACCTTCTCCGTTACTAAGACGCTTATTGCGTCAGCTCCAGCGCCTGAGCCGAAGGGAGCAACCAAGATTCTCTGACCAGGCTTAGAATTCTCTAGGGTCTTAGCTAAGCCTAGGAGAGCTGACGCGTTATACGTGTTACCGATCCACGGGGTCACTATACCTGGCAGGACCTTCTCTCTCGGAAACCCGAGCATCTTCCCTACCTGTAGAGGGAACTTACCATTAGGTTGATGAAAAACCGCGTAATCGAAATCACTCGGTTTAAGTCCTGACTCATCCATCAGCATTCTGACTGCGGACACTATATGATGGAAGTATGCTGGCTCCCCGGTGAAGCCCTCACCGTGTGCAGGGTACCTGGAACCATCCCTCCTCCAAAAATCCGGGGTGTCGGTGACGTAGGTAACTAAGTTCTCGAAGACCGCTACCGACTCGTCAGCGGGCCCAACCAAGTAAGCCGCGGCACCAGACGAGGCTGTTAGCTCCAGCACGTCCCCAGGGTTGGCTTGGGCAGTATCCGAGCCTATAGCCAGCCCGTACCTCACAACACCACTCTCAACGAGGGAGACAGAGATCCTAATACCCTCACTTCCAGCTCTGCAGGCAAATTCTAGGTCTGTTGATAGTTTCTTCGTAGATATTCCTAGAGCGTCAGCTACTATCGTTGACGAGGGCTTAACAGCGTAAGGCTTTGACTCCGTGCCAACGAACACGGCACCGATATCGCCCGGGTTCACACCAGCTCTCAACAACGCGGACTTAGCCGCGTACCAACCCATAGTAACCGTGTCTTCATCAGCCCCTGCAACGGCTTTCTCCTCAATCCATATAGAGTCAGTGACTCGGTCGTCAAACCCCCACTGCCTCGCTATCTCCTTAGCTTTAATCCTGTAGACAGGTATGTACGCACCCCATCCAACAATACCTACTCTAAATCTTGAGGATGCCAAGGGATTGACCCTTTTAATGAAAAAAGGGAAAGCTTTTATTGTTGAGTTGTGTTAGGAGGGGGTTGACTCCTTCGTATACAACCAGCAAGCGACTTGATGCCCGGGTTCTACCTCTATCATTGGGGGTTCCTTAACCTTACATATGTCCATGACGTGGGGACATCGCGGGTGTAGTCTACACCCACTAGGTATTGCGGCCGCGCTAGGTATCTCACCCTTTATAGGGACTTCCCTAATCCTGGTGCGGTTCGAGGGGTCTGGCTCAGGAACTGCCGAAACTAGCGCGATCGTGTACGGGTGTTTTGGGTTGTTGATGACCTTGTCCGAGGGTCCTAACTCCACAATCTTACCTAAATACATCACCGCGATTCTCCCACATATGTAGTTAGCTACTGCTAGGTCGTGCGTTATGAATATGTAGGAGAGGTTCCTCAAGGCTTTCAAGTCCAGCATTAGCTGAAGTATTTCAGCTCTTATGGAGACATCAAGCATGCTGACGGGCTCGTCCGCAACGACCAGGGAAGGATTCAGTATCATCGCTCTCGCAATAGCAACCCTCTGCCTCTGACCTCCTGAAATCATGTGCGGGTATCTCTCCACGAATTCTTCAGGTGGGTTGAGCTTGACCTCGCTTAAAGCTCTATAGATTATCTCCTGTCTTTCCTCCTTAGTACTCCCTATCGAGTGGATTACTAGTGGTTCCTCCAATATGCTTCCTATGGTCATTCTAGGATTTAAGGAGCCGTAAGGGTCTTGAAAGATTATCTGTATATCAAGTCTTAAAGCTTTATCTACGCTTCCAGGAAGCTTACCTAGGAGATTTACGTAGTCCCCATTAACAAGTAATCCCTCAGGTATCATCTCCTTGACATTCTTTGATACCATATAGAGAGCTTTACCGCCAGTCGCTTCTATTAGTCTAGCTATCAACCTACCCGCAGTAGTCTTGCCGCATCCAGACTCGCCGACAAGACAGAATATCTCCCCCTCAACGACTTCAAAGCTTATCCCGTCAACAGCTCTGACATACCTGGGCGGCTTACCGCTCAGTACCTCTACCAAGCCTCTCCTAATAGGGAAGTACTTTCTCAGATCATTAACTTCGAGCTTAACGTTACTCACTGGAATCACCTCCTCAGCTTGGGTTCAACAACCTTCTCTAGGGCGAGACCTAACAACACGAAGGTAAGTGAGACTGTCGCTATTAAGAATCCTGGCGGCAATATCCACCACCACTGAGATATCGTCCCGTTCTGCCTAGCCTCAGACAATATGTTACCCCATGTCGGGTAGCCATGCCTTATACCTAGAACGGAGAGCCCTGCTTCAGTAAGTATTGCGTTAGGAGTCGAGTAAACTAGTGATGCCGCTATGTAGGGAACTAGTTGCGGCAGTATGTGCTTAGATATTATCCTTAAATTGCTAGCGCCCACGGCTTTAGCTGCCTCAACGTAGAGCTCGCTCTTAATGCTTAAGGTCATGGACCTTATTATTATTGCGAGACCGCCCCAACTGAAGATTACGAGTACAGCGAATATAGCAGACAGCATCACTATAGGTTTATCTTCCCCGGTGTATGTTTTAGCTATTGATTGAGCTATGAGTATCAGGATAGGTAGTAGGGGTATAGAACCCATCACGTCAACGGTCCTCTGAATCACCTCATCTACGAAACCACCGTAATACCCGCTGACAAGCCCGGCAACAACCCCTATCGCTGTGGAGGCCAGAGCTACTAAGAGTCCTATGGTGAGAGCTATCGGGAACCCGTAGAAAAGTCCTTCAGCTAAATCCCTACCCTTATAGTCTGTACCCATCAACCCGTAACACGTTCCTTTAATCAACAATGAAAACTCTTTTGATTTTTCTATAGATCTTAAGATATCTTGAGGCTGTACGTTAAAGACTCTAAAACTAAAATCGATTACGAACACGTATCTCCCGGGCAACGGGGTAGTCTCTACCTTCTTTAGGGTTTCCGAGTAGCTTAGGTTTCCGAAGATATACTTCATCGGGAATATATTGATTTCCTCAACGCTCAAAAACTTCACTAAATCTCTGTAAGCACTCATGACCGCCGTGACTATGCCCTCCGGTTTGTCCAGGTTTAAGTCTATGAGGGAGGTGTTGGTTAGGTCGACGTAGGCGTCTATAATGGCTGGGAGTCTGGCCCCGTCAGGCTTGATGACGTCCACACGTATCCTAGCATTCCTCACTCCTTGAGGAACCACGATGTTAGCTCTGATTCTTAGTCCCTGAGGGTAATCCCTAGCACTTAAGTCGTAGGTAATGTTATACGTGAACACCACCCTGCCCGAAACCTCGCTCACGCCAGGCTTTACAGTCCTTAAGTCATAGGGGGTTTGGGGAATACATGTGTAGCCTAGGTAGGAAGCCCACTCAGGCGGGGCGTTGTAAGGATTATCTACCCACCTAGAACCAACATCCCAGTATTTAGTGTAATCAGGCGGCATCAGGATTGCTGCATAAACAGAGATAACTATTAAAGCAATTAATAGCACGAAAGCTACCTTACCGCTTACCTGAGACAAGATCTCCTTCCTAATCCAAGACCAAGACTCATACATCTTAGAGAGCACGCTCATAATCTCACCCTCGGGTCTAGTACTATGTAAAGAACTTCTAAGATGAAACGAGCTATCACGTAAACTAAAGTGAATATGTATGTGAGGGCTAGTATCGTCTGCGCGTCCCCGCTAGTAACCGCCGCATAGTATAAAGTCCCCATACCTGGCCAGTCAAACACGGACTCAGTTATTATGTACCCGCCTAGGGTGCCCGCCAAGCCTAGGAGAACGTTGGTTACTATTGGTGATGCCGCAGGCCTTATTATATATCTCCTCAATATCTGCTTCTCAGGAAGTCCTCTAGCTATCGCTGCAGTAACGAAGTCTTCCTTAACTATTCTTATCAGCATCGCTCTAACACCGTAAATCCAGGGTCCTGAGAGAACTATAACTATCGTCACTATAGGGAGCCAGACGTAGTTCAGTATGCTGATTAACGCATTGAGATCTCCTGATAGAAACGCGTTGATATGTGTTATTACAGGTCTGAATTGCTTGGGCGCAACTCCTAAATTATAACTAAGCACAAGCAACATAACTAACGCAACCCACCAGATAGGGAAGGCGTTCATCAACGCGGCGTAAGCTACTATAAGCCTATCAATGAAGGAACCAATCCTGTAGACTATGAAGGGTCCTACGACTAAGGCTATCAGTATTACTATTGCCTCAGCTAAGGTTATCATGAATATAGTTCTAGGAAGGCACGCCGTTATCACGTCACTAACTAGTGAGTTAGGCTGTAATCCAGCAACGTTAGTTACCTCAGGACTCGGCGATCTCCCCAGGTTGAGTATAAATGTGTTGAGGACCATCGGTATTATCCTAGCTTGCCAAGGCTTGTCCATCCCCCAATAAGCTATTAACTCTTGCCTACGTTGCGCAACCAGCCTCTCTATTTCCTCAGCCGGAGGTTTTTGAGGAGATGTAGTCAACGCTTGCCTATAGGCTCTGACCTCCTCGTTTATTATGCTATTTATTATAGTGTCTATATAGCCTGTAGCCCCTAATACAAACCCTGTTAAAAACACTGCGATAAGCAAAGCTAAAGCCAAGAACACTGCTCTCCGCGCTAGCACGGTAGCTACGCCCACTGAACACACCCATACAAACACTCTCTCTAAATTTAAAAATTTTGTGGGGCCATATAGTAACTGAGTTTGGAGCTTAATGATGTTTTACATGAGGAGACCCCTCGACATAGAAAAAACAATTAAGTTTTCAGTTCCTGTGATTGCATTGCTTTATCTTTTGACAACGACGGGGTATTTTAAGTGTTCACGCGGGCTCTGACCTCCTCCCCGTCCTGAAGGGTGAGGGTTTCCTCGCCTCCTGAAGTGGGGAGGTTTGGGGCTACATCTCCTTGCTTTGGGGGTTTAGCCTCGGGGCCGGGTCTCCGGCTCGTTACCCCTACCCCCTCCTCGGGGTTATGGCTATCATCATGGCCT
>CAZWSU010000078.1:0-37114 GCA_964636755.1 uncultured Desulfurococcaceae archaeon | reverse complement strand
ATGCTTGAAGCGTATTATCTAGGGATTGGCTCATGTCCTATAGCCTCCTTCAACAAAACCGCTATTAAGGAACTACTAGACATTCCTGACCACGTCGACCCCGTCTTAATGGTAAGTCTGGGATATCCGGAAAGATGGCCTGAACCACCTAAGAGGAGACCGCTTGAGGAGGTGGTGCATTACGGGAAGTACTGAGGAACTCATCAAGGACGAGCACTTCAAGCTACTGGCATTCCTAATAACGAGTGCTAGGGGGTGTGTTGAGGAGCCACACCTCTACGGCTCTCTAAGGTTAGTGGACGCGGCGTCGAAGCTCATAGACATCATGAGATCAGAAGGCAAGACTTCCGAAGAGCTTGAGAAGCTTCAAGCACTCATCGAGGAAGGAAAACACCTACTAATGCATAGTGAAGAAGACTTCATAAAATTCCTAGACGAGTTAGTTAAGGAACTCGTGAGGATAGTTAAGAAGTCTTAACAAACCTCACGCAAATATTTTTAACTAGACCTAATCACGTCCTTCTGTGCTTTAAGAAAGGCACTAACTTAAGGAGTTTCTCGTAGAGACCCACGTAGACGTATCCCGCTTCAGAGATTCTGTAAAGATCTCTGTAGTCTTCTTTAACCTTGTAGATCAATCCGTAACTCTCTAGCTCTATTAAGAGATCTGAGCACCTATCCAGCGGCATGTTGGCGTGTAAGCAGAGCTTTGTCTTCCCTAAAGGTCTTTTTGTCAGAGCTAACAATATCTCGTAGGTAGTTTGGTGCGAGCACCTATACCTCCTAGCTAATCCCATCCCTCATCTCCGGAACTAGTGGATTACTCCTCACAGACTATTTTTTCCGAGAGCTCGCTTATCTTAGTCTTTAAGTGTATGAGTGCGTCCTCATAAACCTCAGCATCTTTAACGTATCGGAGTTCCTCAACCTCAGCCCCACGCTCAACACGTACTGAGTGCGCCTCAACGTAACCTACCTCAGCTCCTCTCCTGATAACTACCCTACCACCGATGACGCGTTCTACTTCAGCATTCCTCCCAATCTCGATCTCACAACCGATGACCAGCCCTGAAACCTCCGAGTCTTTCCCGAAGACAATTTTCTTTCCAGTAAGCTTCCCCACTCTAACACCCCCATCAATCCTGGCCTCAGAAACCTCCACGTTAAGCACTTTCATAGAGCCCGAGACCTCAAGAATCCCGACCCTAACACGCTCAGATACTTCAAAGGAACCCGAGATTCTTAATTCAGTGACTTCAAGAGAGCCTTTAACGTTTAAGGAACCTGAAGCACGGACCTCCCTACCTGTTAGGTTTCCCGAAATCCTCGCCGAGCCACTCACCTCCAGAACCCCAACCTCAACATCTCCCTCAATACTTAATGACCCGGATACGTCAACGCTACCGAGCTTTAGAGGCCCCCTTAACTTAACGCTACCACTTACGCGCAGTTCCTCCACGGCCATAACACAACACCACCCCAATAAACGTCTCAGAACAAATAACGTTAACTCACAAATTGTGATTTAGAGTAATGCTAAGCATCCCTAAACCAATTCATGAAAGCTCTTACGCGTTAGGAGTTTTATGGTGTGGAATATCACGCACGCTATAACCCACGTAGTTATGCCTAGTATTCCCAGACCTAAGTAGATCTCTTTTTGCTCCGTAGGTAGGTTAGATGCCAGTGTAGTCAAACTCCATAAAGCGTTTACTGCGCCGTGAAGGGATGCAGCCGGCAAAACACTGCTCGCGGTAGTCGTTATCAGTAGGTGAGGGTAGGTTAAGGCAATAGTCAATAACGTGAATAACGCTACGCCGAGATACCTATTGATTTGGTAATTATACCCTAGGAGGATCGTTGCGGGAGCGTGCCACAACCCCCATAAGACACCCACGATCACTGTGTTCCTTAAGCTAGGATTATAACCTAGAAGATCGTAGAGGTAGCCTCTCCACCCAATCTCCTCACCTAAAGCGAAGAACGCGTTTATGGTTACCGCAGCTAAGTACGCAAACACTACCTGTGTGTAAGCTGATATAGTAGCGATTCTGATTACTTGTTCCTCGCTCATTGACGTGAAGAGTTTTCGTAATGAGTCAGCTATGATCTCAACGTACGCGCTGAAATCAAATAATCCCATAGGTAGTGCGAGAACAACGTAAAGCCCGAGAACGCCGTAAGCCATTAAAGGTGCTAGTAGATATAAGACAACTGCTCTCCTCGACAACCTAAGGAACTTCCTGAAACTCCCGGAAACGCTTTCTCTGTAAAGCACTAAGCATATGAAGACTGATAAGGTAACACACCACATCCTGGCAAAACCCCATAAAAACACTGGGAGACCAGACCATAACACAGCTATATCTAACGCGAGAGCGATCATGTAAGACAGTATGACGAAAGTTAAGACCTTGAGAACCGCGCCTCGACTCAAAACACTATCCCCTACTCATATACCGAAGCAGAGGTATTTTATCCTTCAAGATCAAGACGTTTTCTAGACTAGAATCTCATTCCAGAAATTAACGGTTTAGGGAACTTAAATGTTCTTCGAGGCCCTCAAGATTTAAGTATTGTGAGTGCGTTAATTATGACACTGATATCGCTTAAGATCATCGCGGCAGCCGCTAACTCGGGAGTGATGAATAGGTTTAGTGATGTGTAGAATGCCCCGGTAGCTAGTGGTATGAGCGCGATGTTATATATGAAAGCCCAAGCGATATTCTGGAGTATTTTCTTTTTAACGACTCTACTAAAGTTGAGTAAGAATAGGAGTGTTCTTAAGTCGTTACTTAATATCACGGCATCACCCGCTTCTTTCGATATCTCAGCACCACCACCCATCGCTACTCCAAGATATGCTGTACTAAGCGCTGGCGCGTCATTAATCCCATCACCTACGAACACTATTTTACGACCCCTCGTCTGTAAATCTCTAATTAACTCTGCTTTATCGTTCGGTCTCAGCCCCCAGTAAGCGAAGTCTAGCTCAAGTAGATCCTTATAATATTTAACGCTAGACTCTACATCCCCGCTAGCGAGTCCGACGCGATAACCCCTACCCTTCAATTCCTTAATTACTTGCGTAACCCCCTCCTTCAGCTCATCACCTATTTCTAAAATAGCGGCGATTCTTGAGTCTACCATTATTAGTATCGGGGTATTCCCCCTCAACCCTATCTCTCTAACATACTTCAAGATATCCTCATTCACTGAGACATCAAGCCTGGACGCTAGCTTGAGGTTCCCAGCAGCGACTCTCACCCCATTAACTAACCCGAAGATTCCCTCCCCAGGTATGTGCACGTACTCATCGGGATTAGAGGGTTTCACACCCTCCTCCTCACATTTCTTAATGACAGCACGCGAGAGTGGGTGCTCACTACGTGATTCAATAGTGCACAGTAACTCAAGCACTCTCTGAGGATTGTGGTGATTAAAAACGTGTAATACTAGTACTCTAGGCTTGCCAACTGTTAGCGTACCGGTTTTGTCGAAAACCACCGTATCCGAGTTCAGGGCCTTCTCGAAGACTTCCCCAGCCCTAACTAATAAGCCGGTTCTCGAAGACTTTAGAACCGCGATCGAAATAACTAGAGGCGTTGCTATGCCTAGTGCACAAGGACACGCGACAGTTAACACCGCAGCCATGAACATTACGGCTAGCTGAGCATTACCCCCCACAACCCACCAGTACGTGAGCGTGACTAAAGCTATGACTAAAACCACCCACGTGAAGTACCCCACTAACCTATCAGCAAGTCTTGCTAACCTAGGCTTCAGAGACTCAGCTTCCCTAACACTCTCAATCACGTGCGCGATGAGGGTCTCATCACCTACCCTAGTAGCTCTTACCCTTAAGTAACCTGAGTACAGGAAACTCCCAGCTAGCACCGAGTCCCTACCCTCTCCCCTCTTAATCCGGGGAACCGGCTCCCCAGTAAAACTAGATTCGTCCACATACCCAAGACCCTCTATAACCACCCCGTCAACAGGTATGACCTCGCCAGCCTTAACCTCCACAACGTCACCTGCCCTAACCTCCGTCACTGGCGTCTCAACAATAGTGTCACCAGTGACTACCCTAGCCTTACCTCTAAGTGAGGTGATGAGGTTTTCAAGAGATTTAAACGCTCTCCTACGTAATCTCTCTTCCAAGTATTTACCTAACCCAACGAACCCTATAACCCCGGCTGATGCTTCAAAGAAGGAGGATTCATGGAAGCCGCCGTGAACGTGTAGTAGACCAAATAATGATGCGGTTCCGGCAGCAAATGTTGAGATAGAGGATACTGCTATGAGGGAGTCCATGATCGGCGTTCCTAGCAAGAAAGACTTAAACCCCCTCACGATTATATCGTAGTTGAGCGTGATAGCCACCGCAGTCGCAAGTAGAAGAGTTATCATAGATCGGTAATCAGCGAAGTACACGTTACCGGTTAGCATCGCGTACATAGATAACACGATAATACTTAAACCTATCGAGAAAGACACTAACCTTCTGTAAAGTAATGTTTTCTCAGCAACACCCTCAGGCTTCTGAGGCACCCCGGTAATTAACTCGGCACCGAATAGCCTTAACATGTTCGCGACCTCCTCTCTGGTGGTTTCGAGAGGATTATACAGAACAGTCACCACGCCGGACGCTGAAGACACTCTAACATCTAGAATTCCTTTCATCTTCAGAATTCTCGATTCTAGCGCGGCCCTCTCCTCCCCGCTGAATCCTCTTAAATCGAAGTAAAGCTTCTCTTTGTAGATATCGTAACCAGCATCTCTAATAGCTTTATACAAGTCTCGCAGAACACATACTTTATCATCATACTCTATTTCAGCAGTTCCAGTACTCACCTCCGTGTTGAAGAATCGAACACAACTCAACGACCTAACTCTCTTCTCTATAGCGTAAACACAGGTAGGGCAGTCTACCCCTACGATCTTCATCCTCACTCTACTAACCAAGAAACATTACCCCACTACCTTACGAGCGTCGTTCAATATGTATTTGATTAAGGCATGCCTTGAGGACCGTGCGTTAGGTAATACTCAGGATTCTCCTCAAACTTGTTTAAGCAACGCTTACTACAAAAATAGTAAATCTTCCCCTTATAGATAGTCTTATATTGAGTTTTCTCAGAATCAACAAACATACCGCAAACAGGATCTAAATGTTTAGCCACTTTAAACACCTCTATATTGAATTACATTAACAGAGTTATTAAACATAATCTTAGGTATGGCGAGATCCAACACCTCACGCAAGCTTAACTATCTGCTGATAAACGTTATTATTGTAGACTTAATCAAGTATTCGGTGTTAGGTGTGAAGACGTATCGTGTTGATGATGTTGAGGTAATTTTACTTCAAGGCGATATAACGGATGTTGAGGCGGACGCTATCGTTAACGCTGCTAATCAGTATTTAGAACATGGGGGAGGAGTTGCTAGAGCTATTGTGAGGAAGGGTGGTGAGGTGATTCAGTTAGAGAGCAGGGAGTGGGTTAGGAGGTACGGCCCGGTTCCCGTAGGTGGGGTGGCAGTGACTAGCGCGGGCAAACTCAGGGCTAGGTACGTGATACACGCTGTCGGACCAGTTTACGGGGATCCTGAAGGGGATATCAAGCTGGCCTCAGCTGTTAGAAATAGTCTGGCCAAAGCCGAGGAACTAAATCTAGGATCGATTGCTCTACCAGCAATATCCACGGGTATTTTCGGGTACCCTCTTAGCAAGGCAGCTTCGATCATGGCTGACACGCTCAAAAATTACGAATACAGGAAGCTCAGGAAGGTTCTAGTCGTGCTATATACTGAGGAAGCATTTAAGGTATTCGAGCGAGTGTTTGATGAGGTGCTGGGAACACAGAACCCTTAGCAAGCGCTAGCTAACACCACTCGCTTACGATTTAACATGGACGCCTCTTTAATATGATGACGCTTACGGCCCGTAAAGGCAAAAATACTTATAAAGCACTTACAATTGAGGCGGTTAAGAATGCTTATTATTCGTTAGGTCCTGTATCTAGGTTTAAAAGTTAGTAACGTATTTAAATACTTGGATAGGAGGAAAAACACTCCTTACCCAAGGTATTGATGTATGGGTTCCGGTTACGATGAAGAGTTAAGTGAGGAGGAAGAGAAGTTCTTCAAAGGACTTACACACCCGATTGCAGCCGCTATATGCGAGCTTCGAGATACCTCCCCTGTTGGTAGCTATTGGCTTACATTAACTATAATCATCATCAATGTTTTAGTGGCAATGCTTACTGGGGGGATATTGTTCATGAATACCGGGTTCGCATATAATGTGTACCCTTCATCAGCTTGCTTAGCTAGCGGCAGTTGTTTCCTCGAATTGCTCCTCTCGATGTTTTCTCACGTAAATATCTTCCACTTAGCGGGTAATATGGCGTTTCTCTATGTCGTGGGTGATAATGTTGAGATAACATTGGGTAGGCCGAAGTACCTCTTAGTTTACTTAGCGTCCGGGATTGTTGGTGGGTACACGCAAGCAACGATCACTCTAGCATTAAATCCGGGGGGAGCGTCAGTTCCTATGCTCGGAGCTTCAGCCGCTATTAGCGGACTCATAGGTAGTTACTTAATCCTTTACCCGGGTGCGGCTATGTGTAAGTGTATTGGGTTTAGACTTGTGTGGAAGTGTTTCAAGATTAAAGCTGCCGCATACTTATCGTTATGGGTATTCCTACAATTCCTGTACGCTTTGATCTTCCCATTCATAGCTGTTTGGGCCCACCTAGGAGGGTTCTTCACTGGACTAGCTCTAACGTATGTTTTAGTTAGTAGGGAGAGGATACAGGAGCTTAGGGGGGAATTAGCTCGCAGAGGGTATAGAGGGTTCTCACCTATAGACGAGGAGCTATACACGTACTCACTCAGCCCAGCAGCAAGACTCATCATAGCCTCAGCCTCTATAATCACGCTCACACTGATACTAACTTCCACAGCGCAAATAATCGCGATGGGGGCAGGCTACTACGTAACATACGCGGAGTACAGGTCCTTATGTACATACGTGAGTTGCTCTTACTCCCTTGGTAGGGAGCTTAAATGCTTCTGTAGTGGCTGCAGCCTGCAAGTTTTAGGAACACGCTACGAGATACTGCCCACAGAACCGAACATGACGCCGGCAAAGATTGCGGAGCCATCTTGCCCACCAAGCAGAGCGTGGGTGCTTACAGGAGCTTACAGCTTACGCAACGCCCTCATAACATCTACCCTATTATCACTAGTCTTCACAGTCTTAACCGCTCTGACCCTACACGTAGTGAGGAAGGGACATGAGGAAGTAGAGGTCACGTACATCTTACCCGCTCTTCAAGAGAGTCAGGAGAAGCTCACATAGACTCGCCGCCACGAAACTCCCCGCGTAATATCGTGAATATCTAGTAGACCATGAAACTACGTGGTCTGGAGCCGCCGGCGGGATTCGAACCCGCGACCCCCGGCTTACAAGGCCGGTGCTCTACCCGGCTGAGCTACGGCGGCTCTCCTCTTAATGTTTTCTTATAGGGTTTTATAATGTTTATTTTGGTGGTGTGTTTGAGGGTTAAGTTGATTGTTTCGTTAGGTCCTTCTTCTAGTTCTGCTGACATCATCGTTTCTATGTTACGTGAGGGGGTTTCCGGTTTTAGGATTAACTTAGCTCACGGCATGTTGAGTGATTGGGTTGGGATGATTAGGTCTGTTAGGGAGGCTGAGTCCCTTGTTGGGAGGCTTGCCTCAGTCATCGTGGATATTAAGGGTCCTTCACTCAGGTTGGGTGAGTTTCCTGATGTGGTTAGTGTCCCTGCAGGGTCTTTGGTTGAGTTCTGTATTTCAGGGTATTCTAGGGAGGTTCCCAGAATCCCGTTCCCGCATGAGGAGGTCCTCAAGAAGGTTTCCGTCGGCGACTTACTGGTCATGGATGACGGCAGGGCGAGGTTCAGCGTGGTCGAGGTCTCGAGTGAGTGTTTCAAAGCAAAAGCTTTAACTCCTTGCGAGTTGAGGCAGAGGAAGAACGTGAGTTTCCCTGATAAAGAATTCGAAGGGAGCTACATGAGTGTTGAGGACATGAACGCTTTAAGGAATCTCTGCAGGGAGGGGGTGGACTACGTTGACGCAAGTCTCGTGAGGAATGCGGGAGACGTTAAGGAGTTGAGGGATTACCTATCAAGTATTGGGTGTAACGCACTAGTGATAGCTAAGATAGAAACGAAGAAAGCTGTGAGAAACCTAAGCGAGGTTGTCGAGGCTTCAGACGCTGTCTTAGTAGCTAGGGGAGATCTAGGAATGAATTTCGGTCTTGAGGAAGTCCCCATACTACAGAGGAAGATAGTTGAGGAGTCCCACAAGATGGGGAAGCCCGTCATAGTAGCCACGCAACTCCTGGAATCCATGATCAACAACCCAGTACCTACGAGAGCTGAGGTATCGGACGTGGCGAACGCGGTGCTGGAAGGCGTTGACGCGTTAATGCTTACCGGAGAAACAGCGATAGGTAAATACCCGGTCGAGGCGGTGAAGTGGTTAAAGAAGATCGCTGAGAGGGCTGAGTCTATGTATAAACCAACAAACCGGAGAGATGCTGAGTACGTGAGGAAATCACTGAAGAAGAGGTACGCTAAGGGGGTCACGGAACTCGCTGAGGACCTTAACGGAGTTCTAGCGATATACTCTATCAGGGGAACGACTGTATTCACGATAGCCTCACTACGTCCAAGAATACGTTGCTACGTCGGAGTCCCTACGAAGGAGGTGGCTAGGAAGCTCTCCATAGTCTGGGGAGTTGATGTCAGAGTAATCGAAGCAAGCAACTACATGGAAGGTCTTGAGAAACTATACTCAAGCCTGCTAGGTAGTGGCGACTTAAAGAAAGGAGATTTAGTAGTCTTAACTTATGGTTTAAGAGATAAAGAACAAGTGATTAAGGTCAGGGTTGTGGAGTGAAGCTTTAAAATCTAATACGTTAATAATTTAGCTCACGAGTTGAGGCAAATGTCTGAGAAACGTAAGAAGGAGGTAGGTAAGGTAATCAAGAAGAAGAAAGCCAGGACTATAGTGCTTAAGATGAGGAGGCTCGACATAATAGTAATTAGCGTCATAGTAGTTCTGATCGTTGCGGGGGTCTACATAGCTTTCTACGGGATCCCCATGACCGGAGGTCCGGCTGCGAAGGAGGTTCCGGACCCCTTCGAAATACTTAAGAAGAACACGGAATCCCTCTTCATCAAAAACTTAACTAACGCCACATTACTCATCAGGTATCGTGTGAGAGGTACCTACGCTTTAGGCACTCCACTCACAATATCTGACACAGCCTACGTGACCGTCGCTTACGACAAAAACACCAGTAAGTGGTACGCGTACTATGACGTAACTCCCTACATCTCAGTCATCCTAAGTAAGCTGGGTATTCAGTCTTTCGAGGAGAACGGTACTCTCTTACCGCCGAGGATTAGCGGGCCAGAGGAGATATTATTTAATATTGAGGGTCTTAACAGGAAGAACGCCTCCTACACGTCCTCATACGTAGGTGAAGAGGAGATCACCGTCACACTCTCAACTCTAAACATAACGTCACCAACCCTAGAAAAACTTAAGACAACAACTAATTCGAGACTGACTCAAGTCTATGAGTACGTGATAAGTGAGGGAAATGAGACGATAACCCTTACCTTGTGGGTAGATAAGGAAACCAGAGTACCTTTGAAGGCGGTTCTTTCCTCAAGTAGCGGCGAGCTCTTCTTCACACTAACTGACGTAGCATACACCTAATTTTCTATAGCTTATTTTTAACGTCGTTAACGTTAAGTAGAGGGGTGTATTGAGTGGAGAGAAGAGGTCCTAGTATAAGGATGCCTCCGAAGATCATGGATCCGCGTAGGCAGGCGGCGTTGGAGAAGCTTAAGAGCGTCAAGTACGTGGTAGCGATTACTTCCGGTAAGGGCGGTGTAGGCAAGTCCTTCATAGCTTCAAACCTCGCACTAACTCTGAGGATCCTTGGCTACGAGGTTGGTTTAATGGATATAGATTTCCACGGACCCTCAGCACCTAAGATGCTCGGTATCAGGGGTCAGAGACTGATAGCGTTATCTGGCGGTATACAGCCGGCTCAAGGACCTCTAGGGCTTAAGGTGATGTCTCTAGACTTCCTATTAGAAGATGATGACACGCCGGTTATTTGGAGAGGACCCATAAAGACTACGGCCATATTTCAATTCATAACGGACGTCTCGTGGGGTAATCTAGACTTCCTAGTCATCGATATGCCTCCCGGAACGGGCGACGAAGCCATAACAGTAGCTCAGGAAATACCGAAGATAGATGGCGTTGTTTTCGTCACGATACCTTCAGAGGTCTCTGTACTCGTCGTTGGTAGGTCGATAATGTTCTATAAGCGTTTGGGGAAGAGGCCTATCGGGGTCGTGGAGAACATGTCGGCATTCTACTGCCCCGATACTGGGAAGACGTACAAGATATTCGGTAAGGGCTCGGGGAGGGTACTCTCAGAGAAGTACAGCATACCACTACTAGCTGAAATACCTCTCGACCCGAGGATAAGTGAAGCTAATGATGAGGGCAGACCCTACGTACTAGCATACCCTGAAACACCGGTCACCAAATCTTTTAAGGAAATGGCTGAGAAGATCGTGGAGATTCTCAAGACTCCTGAGGGAGACTCCGAAGAAAAAACTAGTTAAGCTTCTCACGTCTTAGTAAGTACCTTGTTTCTGAACATCACGTAATGTTGGTTGCCGTCATAATACTTGTTCACTACGCCGCGACTTCTGAGAACCTCATCCACTTTCTCGGGTGTTAGACTTAGTGGGTCGTGAGTGTCTGAAGCTATGACGTAGTTGCACGCGTAACCGAATGAAGGTATCCACGTCCAGTATTCTCTCACGATCCTGAAGACTTCCCTTAAGTTACTCACTATTTCCTCATATACCTTCGAGAAGAAGAATGAGTTGCCTGCCTGAGTAACTAATATCCCGTCACTCCTCATGAGTCTCTTCACCTTAGAGTAGAACTCAGCAGTGTACAGCAACCTACTTATCTCAGGCCCGTAAGGGTCTGTGAGGTCATTGATTACTACGTCGTAGTAGTCTTGAGGAGCTTCCTCAACGTACTTGAGGCCATCCATTATCAAGACCTTAGCTCTCGAGTCGTTGAAGGACCCCCTATGCATGACCCCCAAATACTTCTTAGCGAGCTCCACTAACTCACCGTCTATGTCTACCATGACGGCCTCGACGACCGTATTATGCTTTAAAACCTCCCTCAGTGTGGCGCCCTCACCACCACCTATTATTAAGACTCTAGCCGGGTTAGGGTGTGTAGTCATGGCTGGCTGTACTAGGGACTCATGATAGAGAAACTCGTCAGCCTCCGTAGACTGCACATACCCGTCTAGAATCAGCGCTCTCCCAAATTCCTCTAAGTCCACTATCTGAACTTCCTGATACTTAGTCTTGGTAGATACGTATACGTTATTGATCTTCATAATCATCGCGGTCGAGTCGCTCACGCCCTGAATAACGTTTAGCCCTAGCCTAACCTCACTCACCGCATCACCCCCAAGAATATATCTCAAACCACGTTTAAGCGTTAGCGTAAGGCAATGCCTCCGTGAAACCTCGTCAACGATCTACGTCAGCATCTAACGTGTTTTGAAGCGTGTCTTAGGATAGGGTCTGAAATAACGTAGACTTTCCCCCTCTTCTCGACAAACCCGTTATCCATGAGGTTCCTTAATAGTCTAGAAAGCTCGGAATCATATATCCTCGTACCAAGTCTTAACTCTAAATACCTCCTTATCTGAGACCACGTAGCTCCCTCACTACCAAGCACCCTAAGTATCTCCACGTATCGTTTAGTACCCATGACCTCAACGAAGTTACAGAACTCGCTAACAGCTATTCTAGAAGCCTCCTCAATCACCTCATTTATCACGGATTCATCGACTCCTCTACTCAAAACTCTTAAACCTAGGAACGAGAGCCACCCTATGATGCCGTCAAGTTTTTCCACAGCCATCGAAAGGAAATCCTCACTCACCCGCACGCCGTGTTCTTCAAATCCTTTCCTGAGGAACTCTATAGCTAAATCCTTGCTGAGTGGGTTTAAGACGACTCTCTCCAAATACCTCCCGTAGAGAGGAGAGGAAGCATCATCTATTCTTAAGAACCTGTAGAGAATGCCTATCTTAGATCCTGCGAAAACGAAAGACACGTTCCTTAAGTTATCGTAAGCGTACGCGAGAGAGGGGAGAATACTGTATCCCCGCATCTTCACTAACTCTTGAACCTCGTCCATGACCATGACTACCCTAGCGTTCTCTTCCTCAGCCCACTCATTCAGCGCTTCCAACATAGACGAGAATGAGGGTCTTGACTCACCCACAGAAAACTCTACACCAACCTTGAATACCCTCACGCCCCGGACTCTTCTAAGATATTCCTTAACCTTCTCATGGAGCGACATAAAATCACTTAAGTTTCTCCTCAGCTCTTCCAAGAACGTGTCGTACGTGATGTAGCTGGCTGACTCGAATTTCCTAATATCTAGGTATATTCTCGGCATGTCGTGGGTGGCGACCTTAATAAGCGATGTTTTCCCGACTCTTCTAGCGCCGAGTACCGCGATCATCGCACGTGAGGAGATAGCTCTTCTAAGATTTTCCAGCTCCTTCTCTCTATCAAAGAGTTCCTCAGGTCTCTCCACAGGTCTCTCAAAGAATCCCATAACTACATACCTCTGTAGTTACTACATACCTCTGTAGTTTGGACTTAATAAGTCTTATAAAGAAGACCACGTGTTATAGGGTTACACATGAATGTTTGGGACTTGCTCTCGTGGGTTTCATGGGTTTCCGGGATAGTTGCCTTAAGCAGCTTCTTGTTAGGGGTGGCATCACTCACTTTAGGTAACCTCGAGAGAGGCAAGACCTTAATCAGCGGCGGCTTACTCGGCATGCTGGTTTTCTTTTTCGGCTGGGGTTTAATAACCGCTCTATACCCCGCGCCACCACCAGTACCTCACCCTTGGGTTCTCTATGCTTTAGGCGGTCTCGCACTATTCATGGCTATCATATACTTATCTGTAGGCAGGTTTGAGGAAGGGTCTCAATACTTGATAGGAGCTCTCCTAACAGTAGGTTTGGGATTCTTCGCAGCTTCCGTCGCTAGCGGTATTGAGTTAGGACCTACGGGATCCCTATCCGTCAGTCTATACCCTTCGTCAACCTATCTTCAGTCAGGCGAGACCCTGACGCTGGGGGTGAGTGTCTCGGGAACTACGAACTCTCTAGTCACTATAGTAATTGATTGGGGTGACGGGGCGACGGAACAGCACGTGATAACCTCTGACACAATACACACATACAACCACACGTACGTCACGAGCAACGCCTCCACCACCTTCCCGTTAAGCGTTAGAGCGACCGACCCTAACGGGCTTGAAGGCTATAATACTGTTTCGGTAGCCGTAGTTAACTTAGGAGCTACGTGTAGCATACCCTGGCCCTTCGACTTCCTCTGCGGGCTGGTCTCGGCGGTGAAGGTGGTAATCCCTGGCTTAGACTTAGGGAAGCTTACGTCAGCTCCTACATTCCCCACCAGCCCCGACAACGAGTTATACCAACTTTACCAATGGATTCTCGGGGTCTCCGCAAGTCTCTTAAGCCTCTTCCTAGCTTTCAGGGTTGTCTGGGGCTTCGTGTGGGGTAGTTCAGGGAGGGAATTAATAGAATCTCTTAAGGAAGCTGTGGTAGTGCTCGCTCTCTCATTCCTGGCACCACACGTCTACAACGCCACGATACACGTACTGAATCACGTGTCGCTCACGGTGATAGCGGGGCTTGACGTAGGTCCCGTGCTAGCGCTGGTGTTCACGTACCCATTGATAGGGGTAATCCTCGGGTATTTCGTGCCGACACTCGCGATCGTAGGAGCCTTCATAATAATAGTCTTGATAACGACTTCAGCGGTCGTGTACGTCAGGTACTGGCTAATACTCACGTTAGTAACGACATCACCTCTAATTGCTGTTTCCTGGATACACCCAGCTCTCAGGAAGACCGCCACACACGTCCTAACCCTCCTAGCAGGACTCGTTCTAGCAGGTCCCATAGCCGCGGTCTTCATAAGGATAATCTACGTAATGACCCCAGCTAAAGAGATAACGTTCTCCCTAGTATTCCCTATCTTGGTAGGCATAATACCTAACGTGTTAGGAGTTTTAGGAGCCGGCGCCTCAGCGAGTGTCGGCCACGCGTTAACTAGTCTTGCCTGGGTTCTTAGTGTTAGACTTACGCGCAGGCTAGACCAAACCACTACGTCAAGACAGTTAATGCAGTCAGTCCAGAACGTGATGCAAACCCCGCACAGCCCCGAAGTATTAGCTAGTCAAGCGTTAAGAACCCGCGTGCCAAGACCTAAGCTAACGGCGCCGGTGGGGGGCGAGGACGTCCCTCATTAAGTAGCTTGATTAACCCCTATCTCATCCCCTACCTTAAAAATCCTTACCCTCCCCCTCACACCACTCGATTGTTTTTGGTAGAGTGTGTGGAGTTTCTCAAAGCATTCTTCTCGAGTCCAGCTATGTACCTCCTTAAAATCCTTGGTGCTTGACTTAACCCAGTTCCTCACTACCTGCTCCTTATGAGTCTCTAACTCATTACATGTCTCGATCTCGACAGCCACCGCCTCCGCGTACAGCGGTCTCCAAGAACCTCTATCAACAGGTATCACCACTAAGTCAGGCTTCTCAGTACCCGGCTCGTTCCTCGCCGGTGACACGTAGTAACCCTCCGACAAATACTTTAGCAGAACCTTCTTAGCTAGCCTCAACCCCTCATCACTAGGAGCCACCGCTTCTAAGCCGTTGAAGAGTCCCTTAACGTACTTAACGACACGTCTATTACCCCTCCTCTCAACCACCACGAACCCTAGAGCAGCGAGCTCACCCACCACATCCTCAACGTCCTTCCTAGGCGCGCCAAGCCTCGTAGCTAAGTCAATCACGGAAATCTCGTCAGTCTTATAAACCTCATACAGTGCTTGAAGACGTAGGGGCCTCGGGACCTCAACATACTTGAGGATCGGGTTAAGCATACTCTTAAGATCCGACACGCCAGGCTCTCCGGGGTCGTAAGCGTTCGTGCACACATCCCTCCTCCTAGGCACATGAGGGGAGTAATCTATCAACACGGTCGTCGGGGGAGGTTGTTGCTCGCCCGCCCTAGCCACCACCTTCACTACAGCCCTACCGACAGTCAAGCTAGTTAAGGCTTGGGAGAGAGACTTCGCGAACCCAGCGTCTATCAAGGACAGCTTCTTAACGTCGTGACCCCCTAGCATGAAGACTATCTTCACAGCACAATTCGTTAAAACCGATTGGAGTAGGTTGCGCGGTAATTGACCCGTGTGTTGATGTGCTATAATCAGGTGGAGGCCGTACTTGCGTGCCTCACTAAGTATTGTGTCTATTATCGGTAGGTCAGACACGAACTGAAACTCATCAATTATTAGGAAGACAGGGGTCCTCTCAGCCCCCAGCCTAGCGCGAGCCAAGACCTCGAACCATAACTTCATGACGACGGTTGACGCGATTAGCCTGGCTAGACCCTCACCAAGGTCTGATTTAGGGATCGCGAACAGTGTGACGCTCCCAGGCTTCATGACATCATCAAACCTGATCGTCGTCTTCGAGGTTAGTTTCAGGAGCAGCTTGTCTCTAGCGTAAGGTTCTAACCTACTTAAAGCACTTATGAATGATTGATCATGCATTTTCCTGAGAGCTGATAACTGCTTACCCCACTCAGGATCACTCACGTCTAGGTCTAGCTCCCCCTCATAAAGAGCTAAGATAACGTCATGTAAGTTACCCATGGTCGGTGAGTCAGACCTAGAATAGAGTGCTCTAAGAACTACCTGAAGCAAGTACTTAACGTTCACGGCAGTCTCCATAAGCTTCAGAACCTCCCTGAAAACCCCCAGCAATATGTCGACAGCTATAGTTACAGCGTGACTCCTATCCTCAGCTTTAGGTAGGTCCAGTGGGTTAATACCGAAAGGAGACTTAATTGGGTGGAGGTACGTGCTTTCAGGAATCTCCTCAGCTAACTCCCTAGCCATATCGCCGTGCGGGTCAATAACGACTAAAGCAACATCACCCAACTCAGCCAACTTATGAGTGAGTAGCTTCAGCAGAGTGGTCTTACCAGAGCCTGTCTGACCGATTAGGTACGCGTGCCTGCAGAGGTCCTCGACATCAAGCCTGAACTCAGACCCGTCCTCCAGAGAACCAATCCTGAAACTCCTGGAACTACCCCGCCTAGGAGGGACGGAAGGTAGCGGGAATTCCCTAGTAAACTCTACCTTATGTAGTGAGGGGTCAGGCAACCTAACGATTTCATCAATTAATTCCTCGTTAAGTAACACCTTACCCCTAAGACCGAGAAGCTTATCCCAGAAACCCACGTACGGGGGTCTCAACAAAACCTTCAACTTCTCAGGATCCGCAACCTCACGAGTAACCCACCTAAGATTAAGTGTTGACGACTCCTTCACCAACCCACACAGCTTCCTCAACCCTTCTTTATCGCTCGCTAACGCAAGAACCTTACCTAAGAGTAGCTTAGGTATCTTCTTCTGCATCGCGGACGCGCGCAGCCTCAACACCGGGTCCTCCTGCTCCAGCGCTTTCTTATAGGTAGTCGCGACCCTCCTTAAGAGGAGGGGGACTAACCCAGGATCCTTACTAACTGAAACACATACACCTCCGGGAAAACTGAGGGAGTTAACTAATCCCGGCAGATCCGAGATAATCAAGTCCGAGAACCAGACGTCATCACCTCGCTTAAGCTTAAACTCAGCAACCCACACGACACCGCCGAAGAGCTTGAGGAGATCACCGTAACTCTTCTCGCGAACACCGAAAAACACCCTCAGTGTGGTCGGGTGGACAGGTGTTTCAAGAAAAACGAGGAGTCTATCCCCCCTATTCACTAAGCAGTAGGTGTGGGAGTGGCCGAGAAACCTTAACTCAAGCTCCCGAGTACCTATCCTCGGAATCAACTCAACGAGCGTGTCGAAACCCACACATAATGAGCAACACCCTTAAATTAAGTCCTCACAACCCTAAGGAAACGTTCTTATGTCGTTAAAAAGACGTGACTAGATATGTTGGTGACGTAAGCATGGGTCACGTGCCGGGAACTCTCTCAATGCAATCAATACCGATTACCGTAACACCTACTCCCCCGCCAGGGATAGGGGGTGCTGTGAGCACCATGCTCTCATGGCTTTACTGGATAGCTTGGGTTGCCGTAGTTGGTGCGGGACTCTTCGGAGGCTTCAAAATAGCTACTGGGGACTACGAGGGCGGTAAGAAGTACTTAGGCGGTGCCATAGTTGGCGCCATAATATTGGCGTTCTTATGGGCACTCATAGGAGGGCTTCTCGGGAGTTAATGAGACAACGGTTATTAAAGGTCTCCTAACCCTGAAAGTCAAGACCAAAACACTTTTTTCGTTACTTAACCTACTCAACCCATCCACGAACACCCTTAACTTCCCTACGAACCTGACGTTCCTCCCCACCCTAGTCTTAGGAGTTGTGATCGGTACGTCCAGTAACGCACTCCTCCCGATCAAGACAGCTTCCTCAGGCTTGAAGTGATGCCTGTACTCGTAGAGAGCTACTGAGGTTATGGAATCTTTCAGGGGGACGCTTAAGTCTAGGTCTAGGGTGAGTCTGCCCGTACTTGGATCTAGGGAGGAGATCCTCGCAGAGTCTTTAGAAGCTTCTAGTCTGAAGAGCGTGGCTACCTTCTCAGCGTACGTGATTGCCTTCCTCCTAGCGACGAGCCTACTCAATCTCTCCACCTTACTAAATCTCCCGCCACCTGAGTAGTGATTCATGTAGGTCCTGAGGACTTCGGGCACGTAGAAAGACTGTGGTGAGGGCTCCCAGGTAGGAACTCTAGTAAAGTACCTCCCGCAAGAAGAACACTTAAAGAGTCTCTTGCCTCTAGCAGAACCCCACCCAACAACCCTCTCAGAGAAGCAGAACGGGCATAAGACGTACGTCATGAGTCCTGAGAGAGCGTCGGCACACTTAACGTACTGTCTGAAAGCACCGTGGAATCTCCCTAGCGAGACCTTATCATGGAATACCTCCCTAACCAAATCAAAAGTCCTGTAACCCCTGACTAAGAGGACGGCTAGAGCTGATTCCTCCGACCTACCGAGGGAACATAGATCACACTCACCAACCACAAACCTGAGTAGACTCGCCGCCTCATATATGTAGAGCTTAGAGAAAAGCCTCTCAACACCCTCCACATTACCTAAGCTCACGAGCTCGTGATCTTTGAGCCAGAAGCCTGGGTCGTGTTCCGGCATCTTACGTCATATGTAAGACGGAAAACGAAAATAAAAACACTTAAGAAAACTAACGCGTGAGACTCAACCACCGCGCGTGAAACACTAAAACTCATTTAGGGCTGATTAGAGTTCTCATGACACGTCTTTGGATTTAAAAACACTTAAACTCAATTAAACAACCACGCAGGAACTCACTTAATTAGTAGTGATGCCGCGAAAATTAGTGCGGCGAGGGCTGGGTACACGGTCGAGGTATTCTTACCTAACGAGATCTTAGAAACGCTGTATCCTAGAGCGAGTACCGAGACGTAGGAGATTAGTAAGACACTTGTTGACGGGGCTGCCTCATAGCTTAAGGATATTGTTGAGGCTATCAAGAAAGGGGTTAAGACGACCACGAAGCACATTATCGTTAAAGCACTAACGTAGTATCTCAAAGTTCTCCTAACCTCGTAGAAGAAGTTAACGAATAAGTCGAAGACTTCCGGCTCGCAATCACCCAGGTTTTTGAGAAACGCTAGCGCGTCACTCAAGTATAGCGTTAGCCAAGACCTCACACGCTTCCTCACAACCTCCCTCAACTCCTCATCCTCGTAGAGATAGAAAGACCTGAAAATCCTCACGTGATTAGAAGCCCTGCCAACCACTCTACCCCCAACAGCAGTACTCACAACCATTAACTGCAGGATCGCGGGGAATACCCCGATAACTAAGGAAGCCACCGAAGTAATTTGAAGAAGCTCAACGAATTCTCTCAAACTCCCACTAACTAGGTAGTGTAGCGGGAGGATAAGTAGGAGAGTCCCCGCCAAGTAAGAAGCTCTGAAAAACCTGAGTAACCCCTCATCAATCACTACCTGAAGACTTACCGGATAGTCCGGAAATAGCGAACTCATTAGAAACCCTGCTAAGACCAGGGCAGGCACCACGAAACTTGCTAGCTCATCACCAATCAAGAAAGTCATGCTGACCGAGACGAGAGGTCCTATAGTTAGTGCCACACAGGTAATTAACCCGGCGTTAATCCTGAAATTAATTGATTTAACTACTTGAGAATAGATTGTTTTAACGTAATCAGCCGCCGCATCCCTGAGCTGAGTTAACGCGGTACCGGAATTAAGTGCTAGCGAGTACTCGAGGAGGAAATACTTAGTCTTACCTGAGGTTATCTTAGAGAGTGTTGTCAGCGCCCCCACAACACCCAAGACATCAGCTAGCTTAACGAATCTCTCACTAAGGAATTTGAAAGACTTGAATATTTTCGAGGAGCTCGCGAACCTCAGGAATTCCGCGAACTCAAGACCTGTCTTGCTCGCTGCCGCCGCAACCAGCGTAGCGAACGGTAATTCGCCGTCGAGTCCCTTATTAATTGAGGTTATTGACGTGAGTGTTTCCAGAACCCTATACGTTGAGAGAACGAAGATTAAAGCACTTAATGAGGTGATTAACGCGGGGTCAGCCCCCAGCACCCCGACGTAGTGGAGTACTGCCGGTGCTAAAGATATTGGGGCTAGTATGAGGGTTTGCCTCAGCTCCCTCTCAGCGTTAGCGTATTTCTCGATTCTTGGGTTGACTAAGGCCACGTACCTCCGATACTTCCTGATTATCTTATCAAGCATCTTCAAGCACTCCGGTGTTGAGGCTTGCCTCAGACTTACTCCTCAACTCACTCAGCCTCCTGACTCTGGAGAAGAGTTCTCGCGGGGTAATCTCCGTGCCGTCCCTACCCCTATCCCAGACCTTATTAATGATAACCTCATCCCCTGAGGGATCGTACACCAACTCAGTCAACTCTCTCAAGACTCTCCTAGGTCTCTCGGAGAAGCTCATGATTGCCACGAAGTTGAACATACCTATCTGAGAGTTACTCAGGTTTATGGGGTGACTCCTGAGTCTGGCGACGACCTCCTCAGAACTCCCGCCGTGGAATGAGGTAAGCCCTCCTAAGCCGGCCAGCAGGGACTGCGCGAGGACTTGAGCTTCAGACCCTCTAGTCTCCCCCACTACGAGGAGCTTAGTTGTTGAAGATCTTAGAGCAGCCTTAGCTAAATCAAATAAATCCACCCTCACAGAACCCAGCTCGAACACGACGTACCTACTCCAGCTACTGTTGGGGGGAGGGTCTATCTCACCAGTATCCTCGATAACCACCACCTTCCAGTCCGCCGGGACGTATGAGTATAGGAGAGACTTAATCAGCGTTGTCTTGCCGGAGCCCGGAGGACCCGCAACTATTAACGAGCCTCTTGAGAGGATTAAGAACTTGAGTAGCTCCGCCACAGCCTTAGGCATGACGCCCTGCCTCACCAAGACGTCGGTATGTGGAGGTGATGAAGACCTCTTCCTAACGATTATCTCAGGTCTCTTAACTGAGACTATGTGTGATACTAGATGTACCCTGTGACCGCCGTCACTTAAGGGCATTTGAGTATCTACTATCGGGTTACTCGTGGATACGTACGTGTGACACTTAGAAGCTATGACTTGCTGTAACTCAACCACCTCCTCTAAGGTGCTTAAGTAAATGTTCGTTCGTATGAAATCTAGCCGCGGGTTAAGATCCTCAACTAACTTATGCCTAACCCACACAGGACCCGGACCCTCAACACTCACGTCAGTGACGTAAGGATCGTCAAGCAGTAACTGTAGCTTCCCATAACCAGTCAAGGTCTTGAAGACGTAGGCAGCCGCCGGAACCTCCTCACGAGGAATCCCCAGAACTAAGGCTAGGACGTCACCCAAGTCATTCCCTTTCTTAATAAGGAGTATCAAGTCCTCAAGCCTCGACTCAATTAAGGTGAGTAGACTTCTTGAGACGCCTTCTAAGCTAGCTTGATAGAAAATACTTGATTCATCACTCACCAACCTAACGACGTAAGCACCAACACGATACTCAGCAACGACCTCGCCAGCGACCAGCTCAGCCTCATCACCTAAGAAAAACCCTCCACTCCCCTCAAAACTTGTCTTAACGCTACTCAAAAAGAGTTTCTTGAGGATATGTAAGCGTTCGCGGAGCACGGCAGGACCCGCGAGAAATCATGAGGTGCTTAAAAGAACTCTCACGGAACGCAGGAGAGAGTTATGGAAGCGTTGGTTTCAGGATCTACTAAAAACACAAACACCTCACTCAATCCATCAAATACTTTGAGCGTTAAGTACGTTATGTTTCCCGGCCTCAAGAATTGGGGCGAGTCCGTCCTCAAAACCTGACTTGGCGAGACCCCCACACCCCATACCAAGAACTCTCTATCGTGTGAGTTCCTCAAAACTAGCGTGACCTCCTCCCTCAAGAAGCATTCCAGAGTAACAACACCTACCACTAAGTAGGTTTGCTGGGGCGTGATAACGTTGCTTAGTGGATTACCCGCTAAGGTAGCTACGACCAGTAAGAAGAGCAGTGATAGAATCAGGTATTTCCTCATAAAAACACCTACTGAGCTGAGGGACCTACTCCCTAGGTCTTGATTACCCACCACTAGCTTTAATTACTTGGATAGTGCCGGTAGCTATGTCGGAAACCCTAACGTGTACAGCGACCGGGACTGAAGCAGGTCTATTCACGGTTAGGTATACCATGACCTCAGACTTGCCTGGGATGATTACTGAGAGCGCTGGGTTCAGGATAGCCGTAACCCCGCCAGCCCCCGTTATCGTGCCAAGCGAGTTCGTGGCGGTCGCTACCCCCGCGACCCTAGCACCGTCCGTGAGTGTTATGTCAACGCCCTCTAACCTAAGATCCCTCGGCAGTAGATTCTGGACAGTCAAGTATAGAACTAGGGTATTGCCTGCTACGGCACTACTATATCTGGCGATAGCTACCTCAGTAGTAGGCATCTTAGCCATGGTGCTATCCAGCCAAGCCTTAATACCGAAAGCAGCTACCACCGCGATCAATATCAGTATCAAGGCAACGACAACCTCACTAACACCTCTAACCCAGAAACCACGAGACCTAACCACTTAATCACCTCACTAAGAAGGAGAAGGACTTTATAAGGAAACCACGAAAACTGAAGGAGGTAGGGGTTAAGCAGGCTTTAAGTCTTAAAAAGACTATACTCTCCTAGGCTTCATGAAGCGTAAGACAAAGAACGTGGTGATTAAGAGTATTGGGATAATGACCCACACAGGCTCCGGTATCGGGATAGGGTTCTGAAGCTCCGGATAATCACTACTCACAACATACGCAACCAACTTATTCCCCTCTAAAGCTATGATGACTATATTACCCGGAGTACTCGAACTACCTCCCAAGACCTGAACATGGAGCGGCGTGTTATGAATACCTACGTCCATACCCACAGGAAGCACCCAAGGCTCAAGAATACCGCTGACCGAATCATAGAAAGCCACGAAGAGATTCCTCGTCGTGTCACCAACCTCGTAGATCCCGTAAGGAATGATGAACTTCTTGGAACCAGGATCGTAAGTAACCTTGACGAAGGTAGCGCTCTTATCAGCAAGCGTTAAGATTCCTGACGCTGTGCCGTCCGTACTAACAACACTTAAGTTAGCCCAGCCAAGAGCGTTCCAAGCAACAAGCCAGTGAGTCTCGCTACTCGCGACATAAGGATAGAAAGTAGTGGGAGTACCAACGCTAACCAAAGTACCTCTAATAACTTCCGGCGTCGTTTGTGCAAGATCAATCACGCCGTAAGCTAACGAAGTACTGGTTTCGTTGTAGACAGTTAATACGTACTGACCGCTAATTAAAAGCTTAGTATGCATCGGGTAAACATTATAGTATGAGTAACCTGCCCCGTACGTTGTCGTGCTAGGACCTTGATCACCACTCCTGCAATCAACGCAGTGAGGACTAGGTATGACTAGATAGTGAGTCGCGTTAACGATGCCGTAAATTCCTACCATGTCGTGAGCTGTTGCAGCCTCTCCATAATTATATCCTCTAGCAACTATGTAGAACCTCCTCGTCATGAAATCAAACATCATCCCACCCAATACGTCAACACCTATTCTTGGTCCGGGACTTCCGCTGTAGATTGTCACGTGAACGAACCCCCCCGTATATGAAGGCGCTGAGTTAAGTAAGTTGATAGTGTATCTCCCAGCAGTTGATGTCTGAGAGCTGTAGCCTACTATCCACCACTTACTACCGTCTTCATGAACGTAGTAGGTAGCTGTTGGGTGATACTGGTAGTTCGCATGGTATATGTGTGTAGGTGTTGTAGGCTCGAGATCAGGGTTTATAGGTACGTAGCTGTATAGAGTCGTGTAATATTTGAGAGTGGTGTCTACTCTCCTGGTATAATTGCTCCAGACTATTAGGAAGCCGGACTCATTTGCTGCTATGTCTAGCATTCCTCTAAATACGTTCGCGTACTTGCTCTGTGCTGGGTCTGTGTTATATTTGTCTGGACCGTACCTGTACGTCCTCACTACGTTGCCGGACGCGTCTAGGATAACTACGTTTAGCGCGTAACCTCCCTCAGAGCCTTCCGAGAAAACAATCCCTAAATAGTTCCCGTCTGGTGTGGTAGCGATTTTAATACCCCATGAGGTACCATAATCTACGTCTCCAGTATAGAGAACTACTCTGGTTATTGTGGGTAGTTTTTCTTTTTCTTTCTCGTATGTTATCTGGAGGCTCCACTTGCTTGGGTCGAAATCGTTTTCTTTGTCGTCTATCACCGCGTACCCGTTGTCGACCATCCACTTATTTACGTTTAGTAATGTAGTATCATCTGCTCTCACGTAGACTACCGCGATTACCCTCCCGTAGTCGTCTACCCCGTAAGTCTTGTCGATGTCTAGGTAGACTACGCCGCCGTACTGAGCTAACAAGTTAATTAATGCATCTCTCGCAACAGCACCTTCAGGCGGGTCGAGCTCTGGCGCGTCTATGTCAGCTAATCTCACCACCGTTCTATACTCTCCTTGAATTAGGATCGGGGGTGATATGTGTATCGTGTCCCCGTCAACCACCCAGGTTACTGCTACTCTAGCGTGCGGGAAGTCGTCATGTATCCCTACCCCGCCGGAAGCTCTGGCTAGCTGTGTTGTGAGGGTTATTGCGGGCGCTAGGAAGAGGATGGCTAGAAGTATTGCGATGATTCTCTTACTCAATTAAGTCACCCTCAAAAACCATTACTTGAAACCCATATATAAATATGTTGTCTTCGTGGTTTTGAGTTTTGTATAGGTTTATACATGATTTGACTTTATTCTTCCATGATCACTACGTGTGCTCTTCTCACACAATAATCTTACCTCCTACAAGCATTATAGGTAATGCTACGATGTCGTCTCTACGAGAAGTTCATGCGTAGCACTTGAGAGTGAGGTTCTTGAGGCAATCCTGGACGTTCCCTGAGTGAGTGCGGGCTTAAGAAGCGGTGCGGAATGAAAAACAAGGTAATGAAAGCACGTTAAACTATGTAAACTTATTAGAGCTAAGTCCTTCCGGAAATACCTCGATCCGCGGTGGCTTGAAGACTACTTCAGCCTCCATAGTGCTTAGCAGGTGCTCTAACACTATACCGAATCTACGTTCTCTAAGTGTTGAGGCCTCATCCTCAGTGATTTCGCAGTCACCAGAACACATCATCTCTCCCCCCTCATGCCTTACCTTAAGTGGGGTGCTTGCGTGAATGGTTAGTGAGTAGGTATTCCCCGACGAGATCTCCAGGTCTACCGCGGTCTCCCCCGGATCTACTAAGCCGCACCAAAGCCTTCTGCAGCAGAGTACCCCGTGCTTGGTGGCCCAGCAGGAGGCTTCCGGGTCTTTAGGTACTCGCAGGATTTCCTCATGCCTCAAATCGATCACTCTGAGGGTTTCCCCGGAATCCTCGACTACCAGATCCCAAGCACTCGCGTTCCCTTCCACGTCTATGTAATCTACTAGAGCTCCTGACTCAAGAATCTTTAGCTTACTCCCCTCCCTGAATGCTGGGAGTCCTTGAATGAATCCAGCGAACCGAGCTCTAGACCTGAGCAAGGGCTTCAAGTCTTCTTCATCAGCGTAGAGGAGCCACTCACCAGACCTGAGTAGGGGTCCTCTAAGAGTGCTTGCCACGGCCTCAGCCGGGAAACCAACCTCGTACGCGTCACTCCCACGAATGATTAGGGACCTACCATCACTGAAGACGCACGTAGCTATCTTAAAGCCTAGCGAGCACTTAACAGGCTTAGCCTCGTAAGCGTCTCGGTAGACTACGTAGTCTTCATAACTAGCTAGAACCACGTGTGCTCTACTTCCGTCATGCACCGCGACCACGAAAGCTCCCGGTCTCGAGTCCGTGACGAGCGTCGCGCCAGCGAATACCTCGTCTTTCGTGATTACCCTATAGTTCCTGGAACCCCTCACCACAGCAACCCCGTGCTCGAGGTGTGAGAACCCGGCTATTGCCGAACACTCAATAAGCTCTCTAGAAACGTATACCGGGTTCCTGCAGGCGCCGCCGATCTCAACGGGTTCGCTGGGATCACTCCAGGAATTTATACAGGAATTTATAGTTATTCTCGGCTGCACTCTCAAGTCCTCAAAAACTAAGCTCTCTAAGTCGTACGGGGAGAGAATTACCCTGCCACCACCTAACTTGGTGAAGTCCGCGAACCTTCTCAGCGTGTAGGGGATGACGAGCTTCAAGACTTAACCAACCTCAACTTAAGTGTTAGTGACTCAATCAATGATAGCATAGTAGCTAACACGAGGGATTCCAGAGAGAGTGATTTCTTCGGGTAAGTAGCTGAAGCGAGCGCTAGGGAAGTGGCTAGGACAGAGAACCCGAGTAGTTGGGGTGTCCCAGACCAGATAGCTCTCCAGAGAGCGATTAACGCGAGGAATACGTATATCAGGTGCTTAAGCCTGAGAGGACCGAAGACCTTCTCGTTAATTAATGATACGTCGCTGATTACTACGAACCTATGATATCTTGCTTCGAAACTCAAGGCACTCGCACCCCTAATAACTCGATGTCAAGCATTATCGTCGGGTTCTGCGGGTATTGACCTGACGGCAGACTCAGCGTGAACGCAAGTATTATTAAGACTCCAGCACGAGTTACTGAATCACTGATAACTAAACTCACTGAGTCAACCAAGACTGTTTTCCTAACGTATTCCTTAACAACAACCTTCTTGAGCGGTTGTGTGACGGTTTTCGAGCTATTCACGTGATAACTGTAAGTCACGACATCCTCTACTCGGGAATTATGGGGTAGCAGTAAATAGTAGAGAGTTAGGTTGACGGGATTATCGAAGTTATTTTCAGCGAAGACTATCTTCAGAGAGATGTTCACGGGTCCCTCAACCCACGCGTAAACACCTACTAGGTCGGCGTACAGTGCTGGCGCGTTAATGATTACCTTACGTTCGTTAGGGAATGACGCGTTCAGCACACCAACACATTCAGTACCAAGTGCCGCATCGCAAACTGATCCACTGGGTGAGGCACTCGTCACCAACCCTACGTACCTTGGGTGATCGTTCAAGAAGCTCTGATACCTTACCGCCGGTAGTAAGGTAGCGATTGAGTCGCTGAAGATCGCCTGCTGCGGGATCCAAGTTATTAGGTTCCCGTTCTCCGTGATTAAGCCTAGAACGTAGTTGCCTTCGATTAAGAGTCTGACTAGGTCTCCCTCAACTACTTTAGTCCACGTGAGAGGGCTTAACTCTATGTCTACGGGGTTGCTGTGCGCTACGTTCTCAGGCCCGTACACCACTAAAGACTTTATCGAGGTCCTCACGGTGGGTCTCGCGTAGACTGCGTTCTCCCTCACCTCGTATTTGATGTGTATGTTCTCAGCTCTCCTCAAAGCATCGATTTGCTGGATCTCCGGGAAGTAGCTTTGCTGTTGCCTTACCTCACTCAGGAAGTGAGCGTAGATTGAGAGTTGGGTTGCTAGGATTATGGTCATGATTACCGACGCGTAAACGCCTACCTCACCAAACCTCGACTTACTCACGGAACCCCCACCACCTACTCAGAAGTCTTTATAAGACTCCTACGTAACCCTCAAGACGCTCGTGACCCGACCATCAACGACTAGCAAGTACCAATCACTCGCTGGTAAGCTGATTACGTAGCATTTCCTAGGTTCTAGGAAGTTAATTACTTGCGTGTAATTACTTGAGCTACCTACCACGTAGACGTTTCTGAGTATTCTGAAGCCGTAATTACATGCTATGAGGACGTTCCCGTCCCCATTCCTGAATACATATGCTGCGATAGTTATAGGCTGGCTCGAGAATGACTGACTCCTCGCTGCATCAGCGTATTCCCTGACCTTACTCACTAAGATTACTGAGGCGGGTACCGCGATCGATAGGAGTAGGAGAGTCACTACTAGGTTACTCAACCCCCTCATCAAGGACCCCCACGAGCTTCTCGAACTCCTTATAAGGACCTCCACTAACTTCGTGGGACATGTGTTGAGGTGGTTTAAGCTTGAGGGCACTAGCTTCACTATATTATCGGATGTTGAGAGAGATTTCGTTCTTAAGGAGTGGGAATCACTGATCTCAGCGGTTAAGTCCGGCGTCGTACTCGCTAGGAGGAGGGTTGAGGAATTTTCTTACGGTAATCACGACTTTCTAGTAGGGTTCACGGATTTCTACTTAGGTGTTAGCAATCATTTAAGGACTTCAGTACCTTACTTCGGAGCTACTGAGGTCGAGCCCCCTCCAAGACCTAGCGTCAGGGGTCTTGCTGGTGTGAGGACTCTCTACTTGAGTGACGGGTCATACGCTAGGGTCTTGATCGCTTATCGCTACCCCTCAACACTCCCGGAGTCTTTCCTATACTCACTCTTCGGTGACGCGTGGGAGATCGCGCTAATCTTTAAATCCCTGCCTAAACCCAGGGCGTTAAGCCTTGTTGAGTCAGCTGTTAAGAGGAAGTCGGTTGTCACTAACTCAGTGGAGGTAATTCATGTGGTTGAAGCACTTAAAGAGCTTGGGGAGAGGGTTTTACGCGGGTCTGACTTAATAGAGTTCTACTTGTTAGTGATTATCAAGGCTCACGAGCCAAGGGTCTTGAACGAGGTTGAGGAGAGAGTTAAGACTGTGCTTAAGGGGTTTGGGGTGGAGGTTGAGGCTCCTCCTATTCAGCGCGAGCTCTACGAGTTCAGGTTATGCAGTGTTTTAGTGTGTGTTGAGAGAACCTACTCTGACGTGACCAGCCTCAAACCCCTCTTCTTCTTAGTAGACGAGGAGATGCATGACACTGGAGGAGTATTCCTGGGATTCTCGGGCTCCGGCAGTCCCGTGATGCTGGACTTATGGAGTAAGCCCAACCTAAACTTCGTGATCTTAGGTGTCACGGGTTCGGGCAAGTCTATGTCCGCGAAGCTATACCTGAAGAGGTTGAGGGAACGAGTAAGGGAGGTTACTTACGTGGGCGTAGACCCGGAATCTGAGTACACTAAGGTAGCGAGGTACGTTGGGGCTGCTCCAGTAGAGGTGAGTGAGGGTCAGGAACTAGGTCTCGACCCAATAAGACTACTCCAGCGCAATTACCTAGACATAAGTCAAGTGTCTGACGTTTTATCGGAGATATACGCTATACCGAGGAAGCTTCAGGGGGTTTTAAGAAAAGAACTCTTCGTTAAGGGTGATGTGGTGTCGGGTATTGAGGAGTTCGTGAGTACCCTCAGAGACCCTGCCCTGAGGAAGCTTCTTGAGGGTGCCGTGGCACCCCCCGACGTGAACGTGTTTAGGGGCGTGCCCCCTAAGCTCTCGGGTAGTGTGGTCTTCGGTTTGAGGGGTTTGAGGAGTAAGAGGTTGAAGATTCTTGCCTCGTCACTCATATCTACGTACGCCTACAACACGCTCTTAGTTAAGACTCACGGGAGGAGTGTCTTCTTCGTTGATGAGGCTTGGTTATTCATGGAGACACCAAGTATAGTGGGTCTTTTCGAGAATCTAGCGAGGAGGGGTAGGAAACACGGCGTAGTATTCATGTACGTGACTCAGAGGGCTGAGGATCTCGTTAGGAGTCCTCAGGGGAGGACAATACTTGAGCAGTCAGCTACTGTCTTGCTGATGAGACAGGAACCTGAGGGTAGGGACGCGTGTAAGAAGATATATAAGTTATCGGAGGCTGAGGCAGATTACTTAACTCAAGCACCAGTGGGTTCAGGTATTCTTAAAGCAGGGAGGAAAAGAATAACTATTCAAATAACCCCCACACCCGAGGAACTAGAGGCTTTCTCTACGTCCACGCGTTGAGTTCCTTCCTGGGTAGGTCGTGAAGTACTTCATTAGAGTTCCTCGCTTCCTAACCCACCTCAAGCCCCTCCCAGTAACTAAATACTTAGCGGGTCTCCCCTTATTACACCTCCTTAAATAACCTATTTCCTCAAGTTTAGCGAGGACTCTCCCTATCTCAGTTCTCGTAGCGTGGTTATCAAGGCCTAGAAAACCCGCAACTCTCTTGACTGTGATAGTTATTGTTTTCCCTGAGTTCTTCTCCAGCTTCTCGAGAATCGCCTCACTTAACGCTTGAATAATCTTACGTTTTGAAGTCCGCACATACTTCATGGGGCGCTATCCCCTCCCTGCAGAATTCCTTAACGTATTTCCTCACGGTCGCCGGGCTTACGGGGAAACCTACCCTAGCCAGGGCTTTGCAGAACTCACTCACGGAGCTTATGCTTACTTTCTTGCTTTTTGTTTTTTGTCGTTTTCCGTTATACGTTTTACGTTCACCAATATTATTAACGGTTTAGGAGTTAATAAATGTTGTTTTCCGTTATACGTATTACGTCTTAGCGAAGCTTATATTAAGACTTAACGTATTGTATTCGGTGGTTGTGTGCCGGAGCTTGAGAAAGAGCTCTTAACTACTACGGGGAGGCTCTTACTCTTCTTAGGTAGGAGTGGCGGTTCGGCAACCTTTACCGACGCCAGGAGATTTATCGGTTCCCAGATATATTACGCCTTAAAACAAGCCATTACTTTGGGTCTCGTCGTAGAGGAAGAGGAGGGAAGGAAGGTAAGGCTTTCTGAAAGGGGCAGGACGTTAGCTGAGTGTCTCGTTAAGTGTTTTCAGTAAAAGTAACTCCTCAGGAACTCTGAGATAGTTTTATCTTCAACTTTCCTCATGTAAGCTCTTATAATTGAGGTAATCCTCTTACACACTTCACTATCCTCAAACTCTAAACATACTGCTTCAACGTCTCTCTCAATCGCTTTAAGCAGCATGTAGAGATCTGATCGTGACACAGCTAACTCCCATGAGGAATTCTCAGGTCATACTACATAAGAGAGTGAGTAACTAAGTTACTCACGGGGAGAGCACGCCGAAAGTATCGCTTAGTAACTCACTCAAGTTCCTCAAAACATCTAAGGCGCGCTCCGATCAACACCCTTTTTACTTCACATAACGTTCTTAGTTTCGGGGTGTGTTTGGTTGGCTGGGATGGGGAGGGTTAGGGTCGATAACACAAAAACGTTCTATGCTTTCTCACATGACGTGAAACCTGTGGTTAGGGTTAAGCCAGGAACCGTGGTGGAGATCGAGACTAAAGACTGCTTCTCTAATCAGTTAGTTAGTGAGGAACAGCTAGGTGATTTTCAGGGGGCTAGTAGTTGATGCTAGGAAAACCGTTAGGGTTAGACTACCTAAGAACTTAATTAGCGTCACGAAATTACTGGAGGCTCTCAAAACGCGGGGATAGTAAGACAATAAATGAAGCTGTGAGGGATCTTTAACGAGGATTATACTTTAAAAAATAGCTTACTTACCCTTAGTTCTTGGCTTCACCCTAATCACGAATTCTGACTTCCTCCCCTCACTCGTCACACCACTATAGTAGTTGAAGATCCCACCACACTTAGGGCATTGAATCCTCTTAACTACGTAGAACCTAAATTTCCAGGGACTCCTAAGTAGCTTAAAGCTTTCTTCAGGTCCTTCATAACCGCAGAACGGGCACTTCATTAAGTAACACCTCATGTTTTACGATTGGTTAAACCATGTATAATTAACTCATAGGTAAATTTAAGTCTTTAAACCTCTTTATCGAGGATGGTACGCGTGAACCCATACGTAATTCGATTCATATCAGTTGGTAGGAAACGCGGGAAGACTTCCATAGCCACGCAGGTAGTTTCCAGACTCGTTAGCAGAGGGTATTTAGTGGGGGTTATAAAGCACTCTAGTCACTACGTTGACTTGGTAGGTAAAGATAGTAGTAGGTATGTGGATGCTGGCGCTAAGTTAGTCTTAGTTTCTTCGAGTAAGGTGGGGGCCCTCTTCTACAGTGGTTGGATAGACGACTTAGAGCATTCTCTGAGGTACTTAAACACACCTGTAGTCGTGGTAGAGGGTTTTAAAGAATCTGAGATTGGGGACGCTGTAGCGGTCGTTAATGACTTGAGGGAATTCCAGGAATTGAGTAAGGTAGCTCATAACGTGGTCGCGGTAGTGTCTGAGGATGAGGAAGTAAGACTCAAGCTAGGTGAATCACTCGGAGTGTTCAGGAAGGCTGAAGCGAGTCCACTAACAGACTTCGTAGAAACTAGGTTACTGGATTTCCTCGAGAATCAAACACCTAAAACGAACTGCGGGTACTGCGGTTATGAATCTTGCAGAGCGTTGGTTAAGGCATACGCTACCGGCAAGACACTCTGGTGTCCCGTGAAATCTGACGTGAATTTAAGGATAAACGACAGGCCAATATATATGAACCCGTTCGTTAAGAACGTGCTGAAATACATAGTAGAAGGATTTACGTCGTCCTTGAAGGGAGTTGATCCTCATAAGAAGAAAATAATCATTGAAATAAATTACTAGGTTGTTAAGCTTCAAGGATTTTCTTAAGTGTTTTTAAGTCTATCCTACAACCAGTAATCAGTAAGACTGTCTTTCTCCCCTCGAAGAAGGTCGTTTTCTTCATGTAGGCAGCAACAGATAGTGCCGCGGCTCCCTCAACTAGTATGTGGTGTTTCTCGAGCATGAATCTTATTGCTTCAGCTATGTCCTCCTCAGTAACTAAGATGAACTCGTCTACGTACCTCCTGCATAAATCAAACGTCACAGAGTTTTCTTCGATACCTCCAGCGACCGCGTCAGCTAGCGTGGGTTTCGACTCCATAGTGAGTATCCTGCCAGACTTCAGCGAGTGATACATAACCGCGGAGTTTTCCGGCTGAACACCAATCACCCTCACCTCAGGAACTACCTCCTTCAAGTACGCGGCAATACCTGAGATGAGCCCCCCACCACCCACCGGCACTACCACCGTGTCTAAGTCTCTGAGCTGCTTATGTAGTTCCAGACCTATAGTTCCTTGACCAGCAATCACCTTGATGTCATTGTATGGTGAGATGTAGACCGCGTTGTTAGCGTTAGCGAACCTTCTTGCGTGAGCCTCCGTCTCAACAGTATCTTTACCGAAGAACCTCACGTCAATCTCATACTGCATTATGTCTTGAATCTTGGCTGGCGACGCGTTCTCAGGAAGGAAAACAACCCCGTCCAAACCAAGCATCTTAATAGCGTAAGCAAAAGCGATCCCGTGATTACCGCTAGAAGCCGTTACGAAAAGATCTCTTGCGTTATCGTGAGATAACAATTTATTCAGAACCCCCCTAATCTTGAAGGACCCGCTAACCTGAAGATTCTCAAGCTTGAGGTAGACTTGCGCACCACCTAGCTTGCTTAACGGAATCGAGTACTCTAACGGCGTTTCCCTAACGTACTTCCTGATCCTATTCTCAGCTCCTAAAACCTCACTCAATAAACCCACTTAAATCACCTAAACATATCTACTACTTCTAACCGAGCTACCTTAAAAACCATCTAACCTACTCTAAGTCGTAAGCAGGTTCTCATCAAGAATGGGAGAAAGTCTAGTTAAACATGAAAGTTCAGGCAGGTCTCATGCATTGATTAAGGAACTTAGGCTCTCCTGACGCACACATCTCACATAATGAGTTTCCGTTAACTTCACTAGCTCAGGTTCTTTAGTTATGCATTCTATTGTTGCGTACGGGCACCTATTACTTAATCTACACCCACTGGGAGGTTTCGTAGGACTTGGGGGTTCCCCGGACAGCAATACCCTCTTCCTTTGTTTCCTAACGTATGGGTTGAGTTCAGGCACCGAGGAGAGTAGTGCGAGTGTGTAGGGGTGTCTAGGCTCGTTGAATATCTCGTCTGCAGTCCCCACCTCCATTATCTTACCTAAGTACATCACCGCTACGTAATCACTCATATACTTGACTACAGAGAGATCGTGTGTTACTAGCAGGTAGGTAAGCCTGAGTTTTTCTTTAAGCTCTACTAAGAGGTTCAGTATCTGAGCCTGAACAGAGACGTCGAGGGCTGACGTAGGCTCGTCTAGCAAGAGTAGTTTGGGTTCTATGCTTAAAGCTCTAGCTATGGCTACCCTCTGAGCTTGACCACCACTCAGGCTCGGCGGGTATTGGTTAGCCACCGCTTCCGGAAGCCCTACTAAAGCTAAGACCTCAGCTACTTTCCTACGTATCTCCTCCTTACTCATGTCGGTATGCGTTGCCAGAGGCTCAGCCACTAAGTCTTTAACCCTCATCCTAGGGTTAAGGGAAAGGTATGGATTCTGAAAAACTGCTTGAACGTTCCTCCTAAACCACTTAAGATCTCCACCCTTAAGCCGAGTTATGTTTCTGTCATCAATAAGTATCTCGCCGGACGTCGGCTCAGTAAGCTTCAGTATGCACCTGAGTGTGGTAGTCTTGCCCGAGCCTGACTCACCCACTAACGCAAAAACAGTTCCTTCAGGGACCTCGAAAGACACCCCGTCAACAGCTCTCACGTAACCTACTACCCTCCCGAAAAGACCTGTCTTTATCGGGAAGTACTTAGTAAGCTCATGGACTTTAAGTAACGTCTTCAAACCTCCTCACCACCGTATAAGAAGCAAGCTACCCGCCTCCCGTCACCTACGTAAGAGTAATTCGGTAATGAGGTCCTGCACTTAGGTAAAGCAGATTCACACCTATCGACGAAGGGACATCCAACTGGGGGATTCCTTAAGTCGGGTAACGTGCCAGGTATGTAACTCAGCTTACCTTGAGTCTTAGTTATTGTAGGGACGGCCTTAACTAATTTCGCCGTGTAAGGGTGTAGGGGGTCCAGAATGACTTCCTCCGTAAGACCTTCCTCAACTAGAAAACCAGCATACATCACTGCCGTCCTGCTACAGACCTCACTAGCTATCCCTAAATTATGTGTTATGAGAATTAACGTTAAGTTTAGCTCGCGCTTAAGAGAGTTTACTAGGTTGAGTATTTGCGCCTGCGTAGTCACGTCAAGCATTGTCGTCGGCTCGTCAGCGATCAGTATTTTCGGGTTTGTTGAGAGAGCTGCTGCTATAGCTACTCTCTGAAGCATCCCGCCAGACAATTCGTGTGGGTAGGCGCGGAGTATCCTGAGCTGATCCGGTAACTGAACCATCTTCAATAACTCTACGGCCCTGCTAACAGCCTCTTCTTTACTCATGCTGAAGTGATACCTCAATATATCAGTGAGGTGTTCACCGACGGTGAAGAGAGGGTTGAAAGTGGTTGCGGGGTCTTGAAATATCATTGAGATCTCTCTGCCCCTATACTTCCTGGCTTCTGCGGGTGTTAGCTTAAGTAGGTCTTTCCCTTTATAGAGTATGGTGCCGCTAGCCACAACCGCGTTCTTAGGTAGGGATAGCGATATAGCTAAGCCAAGCGTTGATTTGCCGGACCCGGACTCACCCACGACGCAGAGAGAATCACTAGTATCAACCTCTAAGCTCACATTCCTCAAAGCCTTGAGAACCCCCTCAACGGTGTGGTAATGAACTGATAGGTTGCTTACTTTAAGTAGTTTCCCCTCACTCAAGCTCACACCCTCCTCATACTTAGTAAGTTTCTTAGCCGTGGATCCATCAATTCTTTCACAGCATCGCCTAACAAGTTAAAGCCCAAAACAGTTACAATTATCGCTAATCCGGGGAAGAAAGATATCCACCAAGCCTTACTAATTAAGTGCCAACCACTACTCACTAAAAGCCCCCACTCAGGCGTTGGCGGCGGTACCCCAACACCTAAGAAGCTTAGGGCTGATGCTTCGAGTATGGCCGACCCTGTGTCTAGGGTTGCCTGAGTTATGACGGGCGTTAGAGAATTAGGTAGTACGTGCCTGAACATGATCCTCGCCTCACTAATACCGATTACCCTAGCCGCGTCAACGTACGGTAAGTTTCTGACGCTACTTACTTGCAGATAAACTAATCTTGAGTACCAGGGCCACCAAGACAGTGAGAGAGCTAAGATAGTGTTAAAAAGCCCCCTACCGAAGGTAGCGGCTAGCGCTATGGCTAGTAAGAGTGGGGGAAAAGCTAAGAACATGTCTGTGACGCGCATTAGTGCAGTGCCTACCCTACCCCCGACATAGCCCGCCACGAGGCCTACTGGGATCCCTATAGCTAGGGATAAGGCCACCACACCAACACCTATCGTAAGAGAGAATCTAGTACCTAACAACACCCGGTTGAGTAAGTCCCTACCATACTCGTCTGTCCCGAAAGGATGCTCCAGTGAGGGTGGCATAAGTCTTTTGCTAACATTATATGTGATACCCCAAGCATCTCCGGGTCTCGTAAGTATGTAGGGCGCTATTAAACCTATCACCACAAATAAGGAAACTATTATCAGACCCGTTAGGTAGACGGGGTTTCTCCTTATTAAGTTTAGGTAGAGCCTGAACTCAGACATCAGAGCCTCACCCTAGGGTCCAGCCACGCGTGTATTAAGTCAACTATCAGGTTTATGAATGAGTAGAATAGAGCGACTAAAACAACCACACCTATTATTGCTGGGTAGTCGTAGCTGAGGAGTGACATGCCAGCATAATACCCGAGTCCCGGCCACACAAATATGAGTTCAACCATGAAAGCCCCAATCAACGTGTAACCGAAGGACAATCCCAGAGACGCTATCACCGGAACTATCACGTTCCTTAAAGCGTATTTCAGTAATATCGTCCTCTTAGGAATTCCCCACACCTCTAAGCTCCTCACATGGTTTTCGTTGAGTACTTCAATCATTAAAGACCTACTCATCCTGGAGCTGAGGCTCAAGGGATATATCGCTAAGACTAAAGCAGGCATTATAACATGTTTTAACACGTCTGTAAAGACAGGTAGATTCCCCTGAATTAGTGAGTCGAGTAGGTAGAAACCCGTGACGGGTTTGAAGCCTGTCTCGTACGCTAGGTAATCATCGACTCTCCCACTAGCTGGTAAAAGTTTTGCCCAAGTACCTACCACGGTCTGGAATATTAGAGCTACCCAGAACACAGGTATTGACGCGCCCAACACTGTTAATACCCTAATTACCTGGTCGGCTAACCCACCATACTTTAAAGCAGAGTAAATGCCTAGAGGGATCCCTACCAGAGAAGCTAACAAGAACGCTATTATTACCAACTCTAGGGTAGCGGGCAACGCCGTGAGTAAATCGTTTAATATGGGTGTGCGGGTTCTCCAAGAAACCCCCCAGTTACCTTTAAAGAAGTCGAGCAGATAGTAGTATAGCTGTACGTGGATAGGTTCATCTAAATGTAGTTCCTGCCTAGCTTTCTTAAGTTGTTCTTCCGTTGCGTGAGGTCCTGCCCAGAGAAACTCAGGTCTTGCTGGGATAACCCTTGTTATGACGAACGTGATTAACAGAACACCGACTATCACGAGAACAAGGAGTAAAAGCCTCTTAATCAGGTATTCTCTGGATACGGGCAAAACTCAA
>CAZWSU010000077.1:0-32540 GCA_964636755.1 uncultured Desulfurococcaceae archaeon | reverse complement strand
GCTCGGACTCTACCCACGGGGGGTGTTGGCCGCCTGAGGGGAAGGTCTCCCTAGTACGAAAGGAACGGGAGGCCGCGGCCTATGGTGTACCGGCTGTCCGGCAGGGCATGCCGGGCAGCTACGCCGTAGGAGCTAACCGCTGAAAGCATCTAAGCGGGAAGCTCCCCCCGAAAAGGGGCGGCCGTTCCCTCTCGGGTTTCCCGGGAGGGGGGAGGGCACCCGTAGAAGACGGGTTTGATGGGGCGGGGGTGTATGCCCGCCGCTCCCAACAGCCCGATGTCGACGCTTTCCTCAAGGGTGTTGGCTGACGCGGTGTTGATTAGGTCTGTGCGCGGCGTTCTTTATTAGTGTTTATGTGTTGGTTAGTTATGTTTATCGCAGTTTACAATTGAAAGCCTCGCTCCTTAGGGTGGGGGTGAAGAGTAGGGTTTAGTTTATAAGGCTCTGTGTCTTCTAATATTATTCTCGATGATGGTGATGCGCGAGTTTCGGGAGCTATCCCCTAGCAATAAGTGATATGCGTGTTAGACACGCGAGACTAAACACCTACGCACTCGAGGCGATGACCACTCTTGTGAGGGACTAGGTGTTATGAGTGGATTTCGATAGAGGTAATGGGCCGTGACCTGACCCGGAATTAAATCCCCATTCAGGGGACATGAAATCCCAAACCTCCCCGCACTAACGGGAACCCTCACCCTTTAGGACGGGGGGTTAGTGAGTGGTTGTCTTGATTCACCAGTATCTTATCCTGAAGGTCTTGAACTCGTTGGTGCATTCAGAGTATTCGACCCTCACGTCCTCGACCACGGCTGTTGGCGGGCCTCTCCGAGCCCACTTAATCAGCTCCTCCACCTTCTTCGGATCTCCCTCAACCAATGCCTCAACACTTCCGTCAGGCATGTTACGAACCCACCCAGTAACCCCGAGTCTTAAGGCTACGTCACGCATTGACGACCTGAAGAAAACCCCCTGAACTAAGCCGTAGATCCTTAAGTAAGCTCTCACGCACTTGCTCACTGCTAACCCTAACAATTATTTAATACTAGGGTATTAAGTTATTAACGGGTGGTTTTCAAGGAACCTGCTACAATACCTCAAAAGAAGGATTAGGTTGAGTGAGGACGTTAAGGAGCTTGCCAGGAAGTACGGGTACAGGCCGTACATGGTTGGTAGGTACCTAGAAATCCTTGGGGACCTGAGGGAAGTGAAGGAGTTGCTGAAAGCCTTCGAGAAAGCGCTGAGACCTTCCGTAAGGTGTAATAAGCTGAAGCTAGCTGACTGCAGAGAGCTAACTGAAAGGCTTGAGGGGCTGGGTTTCCGTCTAGAGAACATAGAGTGGTGTAGTGAAGCGTATGAAGTCTTAAGAGAGCCTGAGAAACCCTCGCTAGGCTCAACACACGAGCACCTGACAGGCCTCTACTACCTCTACAGGGGCAAGGCATCACTAATACCCCCGATAACCCTGAGACCCACTGAGCAGGATGAGGTACTGGATATGGCCGCAGCACCCGGAGGCAAAACAACACATATGGCTCAAATAATGAGGAACAAGGGACTCATAGTAGCTCTAGAACCTAATGAGGAGAGACTAAGGATCTTGAGGAATAACGTGGAGAGGCTCGGGGTTAAGAATACGGTGCTACTCAGGCTAGACGGTCGGGAAGCCGGCAAGATATTCAGGAAGACTTTCGTTAAAGTATTACTCGACGCTCCGTGTACTGGGGAAGGAATAATAATGCTGGATCCCTCGAGAAAAACGAAAACCTCCCTAGAAGACCTCATGAAGCACCACGAGATACAGAAGGAGTTGTTGAGAAGCGCTCTAGACTCTCTTAAGGGAGGGGGCAGGATACTCTACACGACGTGCTCGATAGCGCCGGAGGAAAACGAGTTAGTCCTGAACGAGGTGATTAAGGGGAGAGACGACGTCAGGGTCTTAAACCCTGAAATACCGGTGAAGCTATCGCCTCCGGTGACGGAGTACTATGGCATACGAGTGGATGAGAGGGTAAGGTATTGCGGCAGGACATACCCGCACATACACGGGATGGAGGGGTTTTTCATATGCTTAATGGAGCTAAAGTAAGGTGCAGGAAGATAGCACTGCAGGAAATTGTTGGTAGCCTGCCACCACACATCAGCGAGTACTTAAAGAGGAAATACGCTGAAGCAACTATACTCTCCTGTGAGGGCAGATTCACGGAGATCTTCATATTAAGCGAGGAACTAACTAAGGTAGTGGATAAGATAATCGCTCAAGGACTTACCCCTTACTCAGCAGGCCTCTACCTAGGCAGGCTAAGGAAGGGTAAGCCAAGCTTCATACCATCGATCAACATACTCCAGGAAATATATCAGGAAACCGGGGAGGTAGTCAACGCGTTGGTGGTGGCTGAGGAAGGCCTCAAACCCTTCTTGTATGGGGGAGACGTGCTGAGGAAGTCCGTGGTGAGTTGTCACCAACCACTAAAGAAGGGGGATGTGGTAGCTGTTTTAGGGACTGACATGAGGGTTTACGGACTGGGAATCTCCAAGATAGATGGGTGTGAGGAGCTAGAGAGTAGGGAGGACCTAGACGAGGTAGCTTCAAACCTCTTCGACGTCGGGTGGTATATAAGGGGGGAGGCGAGGAAGGAAAGAAAATACAAAGCTTAAGTTTTCTTGAGGAACCGTAAGTATTGGTGAGGCACTCATAGCGCCCAGAGAGTATGAGGTCAAGGTGAGGGTTGAGGACCTGGAGAGCGTGGAGAGGAAGCTCCTGAGTAGTGGGTGGAGACTGGAAGACGTGGTTGTAGAGGAGGACCGCTACGTAGACCTAACCCACTGTGCAGGCAGCCCCGCACGCCAGATAGCCCTGCGAGTGAGGTTGAGGAAGAGCCTAACTAAAAATACGTTCACGTCGGAACTGACCTTCAAGGGCGCTCTAATAGAGGAGGAGGTTAAGGCACGCGAGGAGATCACGACCAAGCTGGAAGATCCCGAGAAAGTAACTGAGATATTGCTGCTCTCAGGCTTCCCGATAATAACTGTAAGGAAGAAGAGAAGAATATACTCAACCACGGAAAGCAAAGCGAGGGTATACCTAGACGAGGTAGAGGGGCTGGGGAACTATGTCGAGATCGAGGTAATGAATCCTGAGTCAAGAGAGGAATACATGAAGACGTTGAACCAAGTCAAGGAGGAGTTAGGGTTGGGTAAGGAGGAAAACATAGTTAAGTCATACCTGGAACTCAAGATGGAGGGGCGTGGCACGTGAGGCCGTTAATAGCAATCTTAACAGACTACGGACTAAGAGACCACTACGTAGGGCACTTGAAGGCAGTTATAAAGCTTGTTTGCCCTGAAGCAGAGGTGATAGACATAACCCACGACATACCTAAATACAACGTGGCGCTAGCCTCACACATCATCAAAATAAGCAAGAGGTACCTGCCGAAGAAGACCGTGATTCTCGCAGTGGTAGACCCCGGTGTCGGTGGTCCTAGACGGAACGTAGTAATCGAGACGCGTGAGCGGGTGTACGTAGGTCCTGACAACGGCTTACTAACCCCGGCAGCCTCGGACGAGGACCCGAGAGCGTACGAGATAGACGTTAATAAGGTGAGGATCGGCAGAATCTCGCACACGTTCCACGGGAGAGACATATACGCTCCTACAGCAGCTTTAATAGCTTGCGGGGTGAGCCCTGAGTTTCTGGGGGATCCAATACCTTTCGACGTATTGGTTAAGCCACCCATAGAGTTTGGTCGGGGGAAGATGATTAAGGAAGGACTTAAAACCAGCGTAGTACATGTCGACGACTTCGGGAACATAATCACGTCCTTAAGTAAGGAAGCTTTGGAGGAAGGACTTAAGATAAGGGTTGGGGATAGGGTAGCCCTAACCACAGATCTTAAAACCTGGTATGAGGCTAGGTATGTTGAGAGCTTCTCGCACGTCGGTGTGGGAGAGCTAGCTGTTTACGAAGGGAGTTACGAGTTAATAGAGGTAGCTTTATACATGGGCAGGGCAACGGACCTGATAAAAGGAGCGGAGATAGTGTTGAGTACGGTCAGCCGTTCCTCGAGGGGGGACTGCTCACAGCTCTCCACGCCCCCAACACGATGAACTCCTCTCACAGCGTTTGAATATTAAGAGCTTGATTAATTCGTTAATAGGGTGAGAGCCAGTGGTGTGGGACTCCGTAGTGAGGGCCGTGTTCCCAGGCAGGTTCCAGCCAATCCATTTAGGACATCTTAAGGTTATTGAGTGGGTTATGACGAAGGTAGATGAACTCATAATAGCTATCGGGACGGCTCAGGAATCGCACACGGTCGTCAACCCTTTCACGGCCGGGGAGAGGGTCTTGATGATTAAGGAAGCCTTAAAAGAATACTCGATAGATCTCACCAGAGTCTACATAATCCCAGTACCCGACATACTGATGAATTCTGTCTGGCCTCAGTACCTCCAGATGTACGTGCCTAAGTTCCGTTACGGCGTGGCCAGAAACCCACTAGTCTTGAGACTCTTCAAAGACTCGGGATACGACGTTTTAATACCCCCGCCCTTCGAGAGAGGTAGGTATTCCTCCACGACGATAAGGAAGTTGATGTTGCTGGGTGATGAAAGCTGGAAGGAGCTGGTACCTAGTTCCGTGGCTAGGTTGATAGAGGAGATAAGAGGAGTTGAGAGACTCAGGGAAGTCACAGGGATGGATAAATGATATTGATTGACGGCTCCTACGGCGAGGGCGGCGGGCAGATACTAAGACTCTCCGTGGCTCTATCATGCATAACCGGGAGTGACGTCAAGATATTCAACATAAGAGCTAAGAGAGATAACCCGGGGTTACGCCCGCAACACCTCACCTCAATCAAGATAGCTGAGGAGATATGCAGGGCTCAGACAGAGGGCGTGAGGGTGGGATCGACGGAGATTGTCTTCAAGCCTTCAACGATAAACCCCAGGGACGCTGAATTCGATGTTGGGACGGCTGGTTCAGTCACCTTAATAATGCAGACGATACTGCCGGTACTGGCTTTCAGCGAGAGGAGGGTTGAGTTAGTGTTGAAGGGGGGTACTGACGTCCCGTGGTCACCGCCGATAGATTACGTGAGATACGTTATGTTACCATACTTGTCTAAAGTGGGGTATCACGTGGAAGTAAGCTTGCTCAGGAGGGGTCACTACCCGAGGGGCGGGGGCTTAATCAAGTTAAGAACCCTGAACACCCCTAAGGGCTTCAACCCAATCAACGTGTTGGGGAGGGGTGAGGTGAGGGTCGTTAAAGGCGTCTCACACTGCGTTAAGCTACCTAAAGACGTCGCGGTTAGGCAAGCGGAGAGTGCAAAGACATACCTTAAATCGAGGGATCTCAACGCGCCTGTCGAAATATCGTTAGAGTTTTACGAACCAAGTAGGGACCCGCATTTAGGGCCTGGGTCAGGCATAGTGCTCTGGGCTGAAACCGAGAACTCAATCCTCGGAGGAGACTCCCTAGGAGCTAGGGGAAAGAGAGCGGAGATAGTTGGCGTGGAAGCCGCTGAGAAACTACTGCATGACCTCAACACCGGCACAGCCCTCGACAGGCACATGTCAGACAACATACTGATATATCTAGCACTCAGTGAGGGGACCTCTACAATCACGGGAGCTGAGTACAGCATGCACGCACACACAGCACTCTGGGTTCTGAAGCAATTCCTGAATATAGAGTACGAGATTTCCGGGGAACTCGGCAAGCCCTTCAAGCTAAGGATACGACCGGAGAGCGGCACGTGAAAACAGAGTTCATAAAAGCTGACCACGCCGCTAGCGTGTCCACACACGTTTAGTTGTCCGCGGTTAGTTTTGTGCTTAAATAATAGTGTTCAGATTTATCTTGGTGTGTAGGAATGCCTTTCAAAGCAGGGGATATGTTGCTGGTTGATTACGCAATATTCGTTAAGGAAACTGGAGAGTTGGTAGACACGACTCTTGAGTCCCTAGCTAGGCAACACAAGAAGTATGAGGAGGGCAGGGTCTACGGGCCTGAATTAGTGATTGTTGGTGAGGGTAGGTTCATAAAAGGGTTTGAGGAGGCTATCGCAGGGGTTGAGGAACTTAATAAGAAGTACGAGGTAGAGATACAGCCTGATAAAGCGTACGGCGAGAGAGACCCGGGGAAGGTTAAGGTCTTCCCGGCAAGGCTATTCCTAAAGAATAACATAACACCGGACGTAGGCAAGGAAGTAACCATCAATAACGCCGTGGGGAGGATAATAGCGGTGACCGGCGGCAGAGTGACTGTAGACTTCAACCACCCGTTAGCTGGTAAAACACTTAAGGCAGAGTTCACGGTAGTCAAGAAACTCGAGGACGTTGAGGAGAAGGTGAGGTACTTAGTTAAGAGGAGGATTAAGACCCTCGACGTAAGTGCCCTCAAGACCTCCTTGAAGGATGATGGGAAGATCGTTGAGATAGAGCTACCTAAAGACTACAGACTCAGTGAGAACATACAGATAACGAAGTACTTAATTTCGAGAGACGTAGTGAGGTGGCTGGGAGTTAATGAGGTGGTGTTCTTAGAGAGGTACGAGAGCGCAGAGTTCGGAGGCGGTGAGTCGAGTGAGCCAAGAGAAGAGACAGCCTGAAGTAAACATAGGTGTTGTTGGTCACGTAGATCACGGTAAGACAACACTAGTTCAAGCCTTGACCGGGATATGGACAGGCAGACATTCCGAAGAGCTTAAGAAAGCCATGACTATAAAGCTAGGATACGCTGATGGCGACATCTACGAGTGTCCGGGGGCGGAGCCAAGCCGCAGGTACGTGCCGCAACCAACGTGTGAGGGCAGTGTCTACAGGAGGAGTGTTTCATATGTTGACGCGCCAGGCCATGAGGTCTTGATGGCTACCATGTTATCGGGCGCTGCGTTGATTGACGGGGCGTTACTAGTTGTAGCGGCTAACGAGCCCTGCCCGCAACCGCAAACCAGGGAGCATTTCGCTGCTCTCAACATAATAGGGGTTAAGAACATAATAGTTGTTCAGAATAAGGTTGACGTAGTGTCTCCGGAGAAAGCCTTAGAGAATTACAGGGCTATCAGGGAATTCCTGAGGGGTACGCCAGCCGAGAACGCCCCGGTAATACCTGTCAGCGCTCTACACAAGATAAACGTGGACGTGCTAACCACAGCTATCGAGAAGTTAATACCCACACCAGAGAGAGACCTTAGCTCACCGCCCTTAATGTTCGTCGCCAGATCCTTCGACGTTAACAAGCCGGGTACCCCACCCTCTGATTTAAGAGGCGGGGTAATCGGTGGTGCGTTGTTGAGAGGGGTTATCAGGGTTGGTGACGAGATAGAGATAAAGCCCGGGATCAAGGTACGTAGGGGCGGGAAGGAATACTACGAGCCGTTAACTACGGAGGTAGTGAGTATTAAGTTTGGGGATAGGTCTTTCAGTGAGGCTAGGCCAGGGGGTTTGGTAGCTCTCGGCACGAGGCTAGATCCCTCACTAACTAAGGCAGACAGCCTCGTAGGTAACGTGTGCGGTAGGGCTGGGACGGTGCCGGACCCGGTGACTCAGGTCTCGATAAGGTACTCGTTGCTGGAGAGGGTGCCTGGCACTAAAGAGCAGGTAAGGGTGGAGCCTCTCAAGCCTAAGGAAACAATCATGTTAACTGCCGGGGTTGCGGTAACTTTAGCTAGCGTGGACTCGATTAGCAAGGATATAGCTTCTTTAACTCTTAGGAGACCTATAGTAGCTTGGAATGGGATGAGGGTCGCGATAAGTAAGCAAGTATTGGGTCGTTGGAGGCTTGTGGGCTGGGGCCACATAGACTAGGTTAAGGTTCTCACAATGAGGTTATGTAAGTTATTGCTCGACACCAGCGCCTTACTACTAGTTAGTGAGGGTGTGGACCTAGACATCAAGTTACGCGAGGATTTAGACTGTGATAGAGTGGAGCTATACACGCTGGATGTCGTAGTGAGCGAGTTGAGGAACCTTGCCTCAAGCAAGAGCGTCAAGAAAGCGCCTCCAGCAAAACACGCATTAGAGTACGTTACGAAGCACGTGATGGTCGTGAAGACGGGAATTGACGAGGGGTTAGGCGATAGAGCCTTGATAAGTTACGCTTCAGCAAACCCAGACTACATAGTAGTGACTCTAGACAAGAAGCTTAGGAAGCTACTGAAGTTAATGGGTGTTAAAGTAGTTACTTGGTGGTCCAGTAGGTGCAGGTTTTCTATAGCTTAAATTTCTCTACTATGAATACGTATTTGGTGATCAAGGATGTTTAGATTAGTCACGATAGAAGACGTTGTCAGGATTCCTCCGGAGTTCTTCGGAGAAGACCTGGACTTAGTAGCGCTCAAGCAACTCAAGAAGAAATACGTTGGTAGGATAGACCCGGTCTTAGGCGTGATAATCTCCGTGTGGAGGGTGGTGACGGAGCCTGAGGGCAGAATACTACCCGGAGACGGAGCAACCTACCATAAGGTAGTGGCTGACCTACTGACTTTCTACCCAGTCGTGCAGGAAGTTATTGAGGGGGAGGTTGTCGACGTTAAGAGAACGGGCATATTCGTTAACGTGGGCCCTGTAGACGCTTTCGCACATGTCAGTCAGCTAGCGGACGATAAACTAGTATACGATGAAGCAAGAGACTCGTTGATAGGGGAAGCTACGAAGGTAGTTTTCGCTAAGGGTGACGTAGTTAGGGGTAGGGTCATCAATGTCTCAGTAGCTCACCCAGTACACATCAGGATAGGGCTCACGCTCAGGCAACCCGGCTTAGGTAAGGTGAGGTGATTAAGACGTCCACCTCGAAAAGCAAGAAACAGATATTCAAGGCCTGCACGAACTGCAAATACCTGGTAGGTAGGGACGTGACCAAGTGCCCTAACTGCGGTAGCGAGTCCTTCACAGATGATTGGAAAGGCGTCATCTTGATAATAGACCCGGAGAAATCCTCCGTCAGCAAACACCTAAAAATAAAGAAGGAAGGTAAGTACGCCTTACAGCTAGGGGTGTAACGAGTTTCAAAGTCTTGACCCCTTAATCCACGCTGAATATTCACCTTTCACTCCAGAACAATATCCACTTTTTGTTTCGAGGTTTAGGTGGATTCACGCGTTGTGGACGCGGACATAGCTTAAAATACCTTAATATATGCTTTATTTAGTGGTGTGAGATCGTGAGTCAAGCACCTTTAAAGACTGCGAGTATTGAGGAAGGCGTGGTGGTGAACGTACTTAAGGAGAAGTATAATAAGGTTATTAACAGGACCGAGTTATTCGGTGAGGTAATTCACTTAGGTAAGGCTACACCACGTAGGAGTTCTTTAAAGGAGGTGCTTGCAAGACTTTACGGTAAGAGCCCGGAGTATGTGGTGATAAAATATATTAGGAGTGAGTACGGCTCCCACCGGTCTGTTTTCAGGGCCAACATATACGAAGATCTTCAGAGACTGAAGTTCTTCGAACCCGACTACTTGATTAAGAGGGGGTAAGTCTTGGCTGAGAGGCACAAGCTATACGAGGTGGATGTTAAGACAGGTAAGATAAGGCTCAAGAACAAGATATGCCCTAAGTGCGGTAGGGTGATGGGGTACTACTCTAACCCTGTTCCTCGATGGTATTGCGGGTATTGCCATCACGTAGAGTACGTGAAATAGATGTAGCGGGAAAGCGTGGACAATGATTATCCTAGGCATAGAGTCCTCCGCGCACACCTTCGGGGTCGGCATAGTTAGGGATGAGCCACCGCATATACTAGCTGACGTCAGGTTTGTGTACAAGCCTAAAACCGGGGGGATACACCCTAAGGAAGCTTCCCAGTACTTCATGAGTAACGCGCCCGAAGCAATTAAGGAAGCCTTAAGTAAGGCCGGGGTTAAGGTAAGCGACTTAGACGGGATCGCGGTCGCTTTAGGTCCTGGAATGGGTCCTTGCCTGAGGGTAGGGGCTACGTTAGCTAGGGCTATGGCTTCATATTATGGCAAGCCTTTAATCCCCGTGAACCACGCCCTCGCGCACATCGAGATAGGTAAGATGCTTTTCTCGTTTAGGAACCCCTTGATAGTCTACCTCTCAGGCGGTAACACGTTAATAGCCTCGTTTTCTGAGGGTAGGTACAGGATTTTCGGGGAGACCCTAGATATTTCATTAGGTAATTTCCTGGACACCCTGGCGCGTGAGTTAGGGATTGCGCCACCATACGTTGTTTCCGGACTGCACCAGATAGATCGTTGTGCTCAGAACGGGAAGAACTTCATAGAATTACCCTACGTTGTTAAAGGGCAGGACGTGTCGTTCTCAGGACTCTTGACAGCGGCGTTAAAACTATATAAGAACTCTAGAGCGGAGTTAGGCGACATATGTTATAGCGCGCGAGAAATCGCTTACTCAGCCATAATAGAGGTTAGTGAGAGAGCTCTCGCGCATACAGGCAATAAGGAAGTATTAGTTGTTGGAGGGGTTGCTTCAAGCCCTGTCTTGAGGAGTAAGTTCGAGGTGATGAGCAGGCTGAGGAGAGTTGAACTAGGTATAGTACCGCCTCAGTACGCGGTGGATAACGGGGTCATGATAGCGTGGACCGGCTTACTACTCTTAAAACACGGTGTGCATGTAAGACCTGAGGAGGCTTACGTGAGGCAGAGGTGGAAGCTTGATCAAGTCGACGTGCCCTGGCTCGCCAGAACTAATAGCTCTGGGGGCTGAGGCTGTCTTAGTCAAGGCATGCTATGAGGGCATGCCCTCAATGTATAAGGTCAGGGTTAGGAAGCCCTACAGGGACCACGGCCTTGACACCATGTTAATCAGGAGCCGGAGTGAGACAGAAGCGAAGATACTGGCAGAATTAAGGCTGAAAGGCCTTAACGTCCCAGCACTCTATTATGTTGACTTAAGCGAGGGTTTGATAATTATGGAGTTTGTTGAAGGGCCTTTGCTGAGGGACTTAATATATAGGGGATCGGAGAAAATAATTAAGTATCTTGAAGAACTGGGTGAGTTAGTGGCTGGCGTACACGACGCCGGCGTAGTCCACGGGGACATAACCACCTCTAACGTCATAGTCGGGGTTGATGGGGTCTACCTAATAGACTTTGGCTTAGCGAAATATTCTAGGAGATTGGAAGACCTAGCCACGGACATCCACTTATTTATAAGGTCCGTGGAGAGCACGCACTATAGCTTGAAGGAAGCTTTACTAAGACATTTCATGAGGGGTTACGCTAAGGTTAAGGGGAAGGACTTCACCGATTCACTGCTAATAAAGGTGAAGGAGATAAGAATGCGGGGTAGGTACGTTGAGGAGAGGAGAGTGCGGAGAGGTATTTAAGATTTTCTTAGTCTCTAGGAACGAAGGCAAGATTAAGGAATTCAAGGATTTAGGGCTTAGTGAGTGCGTGGATGTAGTCCCTGTAAGCCTAGATAAAGTTGAGATACAATCTGATGATCTGACGCTTATAGCTCTCTACAGCGCCGTCCAAGCCTCCCTATACTTGAGAGACTTCTTCTTCGTTGAGGACGCTGGACTCTATATAACCTCTTTAAAAGGGTTTCCAGGACCTTACAGTAGCTACGTCTACAAGACCATAGGGGTTGATGGGGTCTTGAAGCTCTTGTCAGGCCTTGATGATAGGACCGCTTTCTTCGAATCAGTCATAGTCTTACATTGTCCACGTCAAGGCTTTAAAGTCTTTAAGGGTTCGGTGCGAGGCACCATATCTTTTGAGGCTAGGGGGTCTAGTGGGTTCGGGTTTGACCCAATCTTCGTACCGGAAGGGTATACTAAGACGTTCGCTGAGATGGATCTTGAAACCAAGAACTCGCTGTCTCACAGAGCCAGAGCTTTCAGAGCTATGATTAACTGGTTAAGAACTGCTTATAAATCCCAAGTACAGGAAATTTAGTAGGTGCTGGAATGAGGAAGGGGAAAGAGAAGGGTAAGTCACACTCGACGAGGCCTCCTACGTTAGTGTCTCCTAAGTGGTTACAGTACACTCCTGAGGAGATAGAATCCATAATCATTGAGTTAGCTAGGAAAGGCTATCCCCCATCGATGATCGGGGTCGTATTGAGGGATCAGTACGGGGTCCCGCTAACTAAGGCCGTCTTAAATGCTAAGGTTACTGAAATACTAAGTAAATATAATTTGGCTCCCGTAATACCTGAAGATCTGTACAACCTGATGAGAAAAGCAGTTAACTTGCGGAGGCACTTAAGCGAACATCCGAAAGATAAGCACTCACTAAGGGGTTTAATAAGTGTTGAGTCTAAGATACACAGATTAGTTAAGTATTATAAGAGGGTTGGCAAGTTACCGCAAGACTGGAAGTACGACCCGGAAGAGGCTAAAATACTCGTTCAGAGACCTCTCATCCCGTACAGCGAGAGTAAGTAGTGGAAATCCCGCGTAAGATATTTATTTTAAGTATTTTAATGTTAGTTGGGTGTGTTTTTGGTTCAGAATAGTAGGAGTATCGCTGACGTCGACGTATTTCATGAGCTTCTGGAAGACGTTAAGAAGAATAGGAAGTTAGTCAAGATAATAGCTTGTTTCGACGTGGAATCTCTCGCAGCCGGGGGGTTATTATTTAAGGTTCTTAAATCTATGGAACTAGACACCGAGATATTACCGGATCACGTACCTTCGATTACGGAATTAAACATCAGGGTCTTAGGGATCAACATACCTCATACCGAATGCGACGCATGCATAATTTTTCAGACGTCGAGCGAGGCACAGGTATCGCGTCTGAAGAACAACACGGTAGTGAGGTATCCGTCACTGCTTCCCGGATTGATTAATTTACTCAGAGAGTTTATGCCTGTCAGCAAGGAATTGAAGTATGTGGCGGCTTCAGCTACTTACGCTAAGTATATGCCGAGAATCAAGGAGTTGAGGCTGGGTGAGGAGGATAAAGAGTTCCTGGAAACCCTAGTTAGTGAGGGCCTACTCGAGGCTGTTGAGGCACCGATAATCCCGTACTTCACGTCACAGACCCAGACACTCACTATGGGGATAGATCCTTACGTGCCGTCAAACCTGGTCAGAGAAAGCTTGAGTGAGACGTTAAGATTGTTATCCGATTTTTATAAAGCTCCGCTAGATAAGATGAGGCTGAAGACCTACGTAATTAAGCACGGCTGGTTCGTAAGAGACTTAACCACCCTGGCATACTTCATCACGTGGTTGCTTGACGTTAAAGGATTTGAGGGTTATGTGTCCTCCGTCATAAACTCAAACTATATGAGGAACTACTACCTACACTACATGAAAAGCATTAAAGAAATGAAAGAGTGTGTGGATAACCTGATTAACGAAAGGCCTAACACTACTAAAGTCAAGAACGTAATTGTTAAAGGAGATCCGAGCACCCTATCAACCACACTCATAGGTAAGGTGTTATGGGGTCTTAACATCTTAGATCCCTCGAAGACTCAAGTAGTGATCGAGTATGGCAGGAAGTATTACGTAAGCTTGGCGTCACTAACACAGAAAAATAGAAAGGGGTTAGTGTCAAAACACAGTATTCAGGGGGGCTATGTAGTTTTGAACGAGGTGCCCTCGTAGGGGTGTGTTCACTCTGAGGGTAGTGATTAAGGTTTATTTGAGGAATGATCTAAAACTCATTGAAGCGTTTCATAAAGCCACGTTACCCGACGACGCTAACCCTCCCCCAAATTTCACCATAACACATGAAGTAAGGGGTGGCGAGGCGGTTCTTACAATATCTTATAACGGACCAACATCTCCCGAAGCCGTGAGAACAGCTGTCTCAACAACCGAGGAAATACTAAGGCTATACAGAATGTTACTGGAAACCCTAGCTTAAAGTTCGCTAGCATCTCCAGTAAGTTTTATAAGCCTTAATTGAAATAGGTATAGGTCGTGAAGATGTCGAGAGCGCCTCAAGTAAAGGATAAGTGGAAGCTGAAGAAATGGTATAGGGTCTTAGCACCGGAATTTTTCGGTAGTGTTGAGATAGCTACGACGCCGGCGGACGACTCATCCAAGGTTTTAGGAAGGACTTTCGAAGTCTCTCTCTTCGACCTTACCGGGGATTTCAGTAAGCACCACATAATGCTTAAGTTTCAGGTAGTTAATGTTGAGGAGGATGTGGCGCGCACGTGGTTTAAGGGACATGAATTAGCTAGGGATTACATTAGGTCATTAATAAGGAGGAAATCAAGTAAGATAGTAGCTATAACTAACGTGACTACGAGTGATGGTTACGTTTTAAGGGTTGCGGCGGTTTCCTTAACTACTTACAGGTGTAAGACTAGTCAGAAAAGCGCGATTAGGAAGGAGATGATGAGGATATTGAGTGAGAGAGCTTCGCAAACAAGCCTCACGGAATTCGTTAAGAGCATGGTTTTCGGAACTTTAGCTGCGGAGATATTTGAGTCCTGCAAGAAGATATACCCCATCAGGAAGGTCGAGATATATAAGTCGAAGCTACTTTATTTAATAACACCTGAGGGTTTGAGGAAAGCCGTCGTCCTCCCGCAAGCAACCACTTGATCAAACAGGTTAACGCGGCTACTCAACATTGATTTCGATGTTCCTGTAAGGCATAGATGTAGTTCTTCAGCATTTAAACCATTTAAACAGAGTTTTTAAATTTGTTTTCTATGTATGTCGGGTTTACTCATGGAGGCACTACTCCTAGCTGCTGGTTACGGGAGGGGTCTGGAGCCCTTAACACATACCAGAAATAAAGTCTTGATTCCAGTGATTAATAAGACTCTGCTAGACCACCACCTAGAAAACCTTGTTAAAGCAGGTGTTGACAGAGTAGTTATAGTGGTTAACTACCTGAAGGAGCAGGTGGAGGAGCGTGCACGACTCCTCGCAAACAAGCTGTCGTGTGACGTGAAGGTGATTGACCAAGGCAAGCCTCTCGGGACCGGGGATGCAGTGAGGAAGGGTTTAGAAGAGATCGGTTCTGAATATTTCATAGTAGTTTACGGGGATGTTTACGTAAGGTACGAAGACATTAAGGGATTCGTTAAGGTAGGTAAGAACCTCCTCGGAGCTTACGAAGTAAGCGATCCTAGGAGGTACGGCGTGTTAGTAGTTAACGAAGACTTTACTTTAAGAGACATCATCGAGAAACCTGAGAAAGCGCCCTCCAACCTAATTAACGCAGGTATCTACTTACTGAGTAGTAAGGTAAGAAAATATCTTGATGAGCTAGAGTTAAGTCCTAGAGGCGAGTACGAGTTAACTGAAGCCATCGTAAAGCTTAGCAGGAGGGAAAATGTCCACGTAATTAAGTTAAATTACTGGAAAGATCTTGGGAGGCCTTGGAACATACTCGAGCTAAACAAAGACTTAATGTCCTCGTGGAGGGACTCCTTAATTAAAGGGAAAGTTGAGCCAGGCACAACCATCAAAAACTCTGTCTACGTGGATGAGGGCGCTGAGATCTTATCTGGAACCTACATAGTCGGCCCTGCTTACATAGGACGTGACGCCGTGGTAGGCCCGAGCTCCTACATCAGACCCTACACAGTAATTCTCGATAAAGCTAAGATAGGGTTTAATGTCGAGGTAAAGGAGAGCCTTGTTATGAGCAAGACTCACGTATCTCATCACGCGTACGTAGGAGACTCAATAATAGGTGAGGAATGCAACTTGGGTGCCGGCACGATAACAGCTAATCTGAGGTTTGATGAGAAGCCAGTGAGTTACGTAGTTAAGAAAGTGAAGGAATCTACTAACAGAGTTAAGTTCGGAACGGTTTTCGGGGATCACGTCAAGACAGGGGTTGATGTCTCCACCATGCCTGGAGTCAAGGTAGGCGCTTACTCGTGGATCTACCCCGGAGCTGTAGTAACTCGGGATATCCCGCCTTGTAGTATTTACGTGAGTGAAGAGGATATACGAGAGTTGAGAGACGAGTGTAAGGTAGATAGACAGCTGTGGGTCGGTTATTAATTGAAACATGACTCGAAGCTTTAGTCCTCTCACTTAGCACTAAGGAGTAAGAACTTCGCATTAGGTAGTTGTAGATATTAGGCGTCGTAGATATTACTTTTAGAGGTGCTTCAATTGCCGCCAACACCCCCTCTCATAGGGATTATAGGTAAGACCAACGTCGGTAAGTCTACATTCTTCGCCGCGGCTACTTTAATCGAGGTTAAGATAGAGAACAGGCCTTTCGTGACTATAGAACCTAACGTAGGGATAGCTTACGTAAGAACTAAGTGTGTTCACACTGAGTTAGGACTGCCTAAATGTGATGCTAGAAATTCCGTTTGCTTGAACGGGGTGAGAATGATACCGGTGAAATTAATGGATGTTGCTGGGCTCATAAAGGATTCGCATAAGGGTAGGGGCTTAGGGAATAAGTTCATGGACGACTTAAGACAGGCTGACGTTTTAATCCACGTAGTGGATATTTCCGGGTCTACCGACGAGGAGGGGAAACCTGTCCCTCCCGGCACCTACGATCCCTTGGAAGAAGTGTTAAGCATTGAAAGCGAGGTTAATGAGTGGTTTTACGGGATAATAAGTAGGGACTGGGTCAGGTTTGCCAGAGGTCTTGATACTCTGCCCTGGGATCAGGTAGTGGATGCGTTGACTAAGAGAGTCTCAGGACTTTCGATAAGGCGTGAACACGTGGTGGCAGCTCTGAAATTAAGTAATCTTGAGTTAACTAAGCCTAGCTCGTGGAGGGAGGAAGAGTTGAGGAACTTTGTAATTAAATTACGTGAGGTCGCGAAACCTACGATTATAGTAGGGAATAAAGCAGACCTGCCTGAGGCGCTGAACAACATTGATCGCGTGATTAGGGCTTTGAGGAACAGAGTCTTCATACCTGCTAGCTCAGCTTATGAGTTAGCGCTGAGGAAAGCCTCTAAGGCGGGTTTGATTAAGTATCTCCCCGGAGACCAAGACTTCATGATAGTTGATGAAAGCAAGCTGAACCCGAAGCAGAAGGCAGTTCTAGATAAGATAAAAGATTTCATGAGGAGATTCGGCGGGACCGGTGTTCAGCAAGCGTTGAATGCCGCGGTCTTCGAAGTCTTAAACTATATCGTGGTTTACCCTGTCGAGGACCAGCATAGGTTCACGGATAGTAGCGGTAACGTTCTCCCCGACGCGTATTTAGTCAGGAAGGGTACTACGGCACAGGAACTTGCTTACTTGATTCACACCGACTTAGGTAAGGGATTTCTTTACGCCATACTAGCTAGAGAAAACAAGAGGGTTGGGGGTGCTTACGAGTTACAGAATAACGATGTAGTCAAGGTAGTCTCGACCAGATAGTACGTGTCTCCTCGTTTAATGTCTTTTAAACCCTTGAAACATTATTTGAAGGAAGTGAGAAGCAGGATGGCGAAATCAGTATATGGCTACATAGCGGAGGCGTGGAAGAATCTCGACTCCGCTACTATGGAGGAGTTGATGAGAGAGCGATATATAAAGTGGAGGAGAGGCCCCACAGTAGTCAGGATTGATAAACCGACGAGGCTTGACAGAGCTAGAGCTATAGGTTATGAAGCTAAGCAGGGTTTTGTCGTTGCGAGAGTTAGGGTTAAGAAAGGCGGTTTAAGTAAGCCTAGACCTAACTCAGGACGCAGACCTAAGAGGATGGGTGTCTATGGTTACGCTCCGGAAAAGCCTCAGCAATTAATTGCTGAGGAGAAGGCCGCCAGGAAATTCCGTAACTTAGAAGTTCTCGGTTCCTACTGGGTTGGCGATGACGGAATCTACGAGTATTTCGAAGTCATATTAGTAGATCCTAACCACCCATCGATAAAGTCAGACCCTGATATAAATTGGGTGACGTCTCCTTCCCAGAGAGGCAGGGTTTTCAGGGGCAAGACCATGGCTGGGAGGAGGATGAGGGGTCTTCTAGGGAATAGAGGGGTTAGAGGAACTCACCACTGGAAGTGGAAGAAGAAAGCGAAGGAGAGGGAGTTGAGAAAGAGGCACGAGGCATCAAGAGGCGCGAGACTAATATTACCGCAAGATAAAGCTAAGGAATTAGGTCTTGAGAAGTAATCATGAGCAAGAAATACGTTGTAAGTAACTTAGTTCTAAGTGTTTTCTCACACAGTACTGAAGACTTAAGTAAGGTGAAGCACGCAGTCCTGAATGTTTTACCAACACGGCTGAGGGAGAAGGCTTTAATTGATGAGCAGGTGGTTCAGGGGCATTACGGGAACCCGATAACCCTGATCACCGCAAGGTTAAGAGACAAGGAGGATAGTGAGTACGCGTTCAAACACATCTTATGCTCCCTGAATTCAACAGATAGATCTATCTTCGTCGCCACGTTGCACAGACGTGTAGGTCCTAAAAACTCCTTAATATACTTACGACTTAGCAAGCAAGACGCTTTCCTAGGGAGTATTATGTTGATGGACGGGGATGACGTGATCAAGGTATCAGCGACAATAGTTGGGGTTAAGAGTCTGAGAGATTTAAGTGATTACGTGATTAAGGTGTTTGAGGAATGCGGTTTAAGTACGTAGACATAAGCAATAAGACCCCTCCCTCACTACTTAATCAATTAGTTAATAAAGCTAGTAATTACGCGTACTCCGCCATAGTCCTGCGAGACATACCTGATTTCAGAACGTTAAGTGATGTTAAGCTAATCCCGTGTACTACCGTGAGCTACAAGGAAGTTCCTCAAGCAATTAAGAGTAAGTCACTTAAGGTGCTTTCAGCTAGAACACCTGATGAACTGAAGTTAAGTAACCGGGTACTGAAAGTCTTAAACGCTGTGGAGGTGGGGGGTAGGTTACTGACTGATAGCAAGTTTAAGAAGAGTTACGTGAAGTTAGTTAACGTGGGAATGCCGGTGATAATTAACGCGTCGGAAATTCTGGATCTAATATCTTCTGGGAGGGATCTTTCAGGTCTTCGCATACTACTAAGTTTTTACGAGAGGAGCCGGATTACCATAGCTTTAGGTAGTGGGGCACGTAACCTAAATGAGGTACACCACCCGATCATATATTACGCTCTCTTACTAGAGTTAGGTCTTTCCGAGGTTAAGGCGTTCTCGGCACTCACTACGAACCCTGTATCCATCCTCAGAGGTGCTGGTTTTGACGGGATTGCTTGAGGCTGTTTACCTAGTAGTAGCTTCAGTAGCTTTAATCCTTGCTGTGATCGCTTTGCTTCAATCAATTATGTTCCGGCGTGAGATCAGGTACGTGCTAGGCACCCTGAATTCGAGAGTTTTGAGGCACGTCGTTAAGAGTATTGAGAAGCGTAGGAAGTTCAAGAACAGATATTTAGTTGTGAGGTTGATTAGCTCAAATAATATCGGCGTTAATGAGTTACAGAAACGCATTGACGAGGCCTTCATAGAGTTATACGGGAAGAGAGGATACTCGGAAGCGTCTCCGAGAGTCCTATACTTTAACGAAAAAACTTCGAAGGCGGTGATCAGGGTCAGGAATCACTATAGGTGGAGCGTGTTGCTTGCTTTAGCGTACTTAGAGAGGAAGGAACTCTTAACCCAGGTGTTCCCGGAAAGGACTACCGGCACTTACAAAAAAGCTAAGAGATATGCTGAGACCACGTAATCTGTTTGAGGGAGCTTAAGTTAATAAGGTTTGTAGTCACGATTTAATTTGATGATGTAGCCGCTCCAGACTGAGGGATGAGGATCTCGCGACGAACTGAGAAATTCTCTCGCGACTTAGTTGTCTCTTAAGCAGGCTGTGACGAATTCATAATGATCCTGTTAAATACTTTAGTAGGGAGTGGTCAGGGATTCCGATCACGGAACGTGACGGTCTACAGGGTCTTAGTAAGCGTTTAGTAGTTAAAATTCTTTCAAGAGTTCTTTACAACGTCGTTAACTACAGGGTCTCTGTTGACGTAGCGTTTAAGAGGGCTTGTAAGGGTGTCTGTAAGCTGAGCTTGTTTGAGAGGGAGGCCCTATACAACGCGGCAAGGGATTTTATTTCTGACTACATTAAAGTGAAGTGTTTCTTAGGGGTTGGTAAGAGCTATAGCAGTTATGCTAGAGCGTGGGTTGAGGGGGGTGTGAGCGAGGAAGGTCTTCCCGAATGGTGTAGGTACGGTGTTAGTCGCTGGTTTTACGAGAAACTCTCTAGTCTGGTTGGTAGTGAGGCGCGTGAACTCCTCACATCTCTTAGTAAGAGGGTCTTATGGGCTAGGATCAACACCCTGAAAGCTTCTGAAGAAAAGGTTTTGAGGTCTTTGAGTCGTGAGGGCGTTGATTACGTTGTTGACTCTAACTACCCTTACCTACTTCAGATAATCAAGAGTCCCAAGCCGGTCAGACTCCTCAGCGCCGTGAAAAACTATGAGCTAATACTACAAGATAAAGCGTCGGTTGCGGTCGTGGAAGCGCTGAACCCTCAACCAGGGGATGTCGTTCTAGACATGGCTTTCGCACCGGGGATGAAGACCTCCTTAATAATGATGTTGTCAGATAATAAAGCAAGGGTTGTTGCCGTAGACATAAGTTATAAGAGGTCGTTGCTGGGGCGTCAACTGTTGGGGAAGCTTGGAGTTGACTTAAGCAGGGTCTACGTAGTCGTTAATGACTCAAGGGATGTACAGTTAAGGAAGGTTTTCGATAAGGTTCTCTTAGATGCACCGTGCAGTAATAGCGGTGCTATGTCTAAAGATCCCGGTCTTAAAATAACCTTAACAGAGTCTAAAGTAAGGTATTATTCCGCCGTGCAGAAAGAACTGATTAGTAGGTCCGTGTCATTAGGTAAGACAGTGGTTTACTCGACCTGTTCTCTGATGCCGGAGGAGGGTGAGGAGGTAGCTAATACGGTTTCCGGGAAGGTCAGGTTTTACAGACCTATTCAGTGGGCTTCAGAAGGTTATGAACCCTACGAGCATCACAGCTACTTTATGCGTTTATACCCACATAAACATCTCACTGAGGGTTTCTTCATATGTTGTATGATGAGCAAAGACCTCTAACACTTGGTTCGACGGTTTTTCATAACTTGAACGCTAATTCTTATTAGGATTATGTCGCTAATTATATAGGGGGGTTCGCATGTCCTTATCGGTGTCTGAAGCTGCAATCCAAACTAAGAGTGTTAGGAGAAAGGTTCTTGTCTCTAAACTCGGTTTAGACGGGCATGACCGCGGCGCTAAAGTCATTGCTAGAGCTTTGAGAGACGCCGGGTTCGAGGTAGTGTACCTAGGCGTGCATAAAACTCCTGAAGACGTCGCTGAAGCGGCTGTGGAGGAAGATGTTGCCGCGATAGGTGTCTCCATACTTTCTGGCTCACACCTAGAGCTCGTTAATGACTTGCTTAAGTTATTGAGGGAGCGAGGAGTTAACATACCGGTCATAGTTGGCGGGATAATACCTCCCGAAGATATGGGGGAACTGAAGAAGTTAGGGGTTTTCGAAGTCCTCACACCAGGAACACCTCTTAAGAGGGTGACTGAGGTTTTTGAGAAAGCGTGTGAGGTGGGTGGTACGTGAGGATAGATCATATAGGTATTGCTGTCAAGAACTTGGAGGAGGCTGTGAAGTTCTATAAGGACGTGTTAGGGCTTGAGCTTGAGGATATTGAGGAAGTGCCCGAGGAGAATGTTAGGGTAGCTATGTTTAGGGTTGGCGAGACATACATAGAATTACTTCAGGGAACTACCCAAGACTCAGCTATAAGTAAGTTCATTGAGAAGAGGGGTGAGGGGATACACCACATAGCGATAAGGGTTGATGACGTGGATAGGTCTACTGAGGTTCTTAAGAGTAAGGGTGCTGTGCTGGTCTACGATAAAGCAAAGCTAGTTTCTAGGGGCTCTAGGAAAATAAATTTCGTTCACCCGAAGTCGACCGGCGGGGTTTTGCTTGAGTTGGTTGAGAGGGTGGGGCGTGAATGACTGACTTAGAGAAGCTTAGGGAAAAGTTTAGTGAGTGGGTTAATGAGGTTCTCCAGCCAACGATTAAAAAAGCTCCTGAAGCGAAGCCTCGCTTCCTTTCTGAGGAAGGGCTGGAGATTAAGGGTTTGTACACGCCTCTAGACACGGAGGGCGCTGGGTGGGATTACTTAAGTAAGTTAGGGTTTCCAGGCGCTTACCCCTTCACTAGGGGGGTATACCCGACTATGTACAGGGGTCGTGCCTGGACTATAAGGCAGTACGCTGGGTTTGGATCCGCTGAAGACACGAACTCCCGCTATAAGTACCTCCTGAGTATCGGTCAGACAGGGCTTAGCATGGCTTTCGACCTTCCAACACAGTTAGGTCTCGATCCTGACGACAAGCTAGCTTGGTATGAGGTCGGTAAGGTCGGTGTTTCCATGCCATCAGTTAACGAGATGAATCTAGTGTTTCAGGATATCCCTATGGATAAGATCTCTACCTCCATGACCATAAACGCTACAGCTATCGAGATATTATCAATGTATGTTGCCGTCGCCGAGTCTAGAGGCATAAGTAGGTCTTTGCTGAGGGGGACTGTCCAGAACGACATACTGAAGGAGTATATAGCTAGGAATAACTACATATATCCGCCGAGACCTTCTATGAGGTATGCGACGGACCTCATAATCTACGCTGCTAAGAACATACCTAAGTGGAACTCTATTAGTATCTCAGGGTATCATTTTGAGGAGGCCGGCGCGACCCCGGCTATGGAGATAGCTTTCACACTAGCTGACGCTATAGAGTACGTTAATTGGGTTCTTGAGAGGGGGATGAACGTAGACGAGTTCGCCGGGCAGCTGTCCTTCTTCTTCGCAGCTAGAACTAACTTATTCGAGCAGATAGCGAAGTTTAGAGCTGCTAGGAGGATGTGGGCTAAGATTATGAGGGATAGATTCAACGCTAAAGACCCTAGGTCAATGATGCTCAGATTCCACACGCAGACAGCCGGCGTGTTGCTCACCGCTCAGCAACCACTGGTTAACTTGATTAGGACTACGTTGCAGGCGCTGGCAGCGGTTCTGGGGGGTACGCAATCACTACACGTTAACTCATACGATGAGGCGTTATCGTTACCTACCGAAGAGTCCGTTAAGCTTTCTGTTAGGGTACAGCAGGTACTGCTCTACGAGTCAGGAGTTATCGACACTGTAGACCCTCTTGGCGGTTCATACTACATAGAATGGCTTACTGACCAAATAGAGGAGAAGGCGTGGAAAATAATAGATGAAATCGACAGGTTGGGAGGCATGATTAAAGCTATTGAGTTAGGTTACCCGCAGAGAGAGATAGCTAGAGCAGCGTATGAGTGGCAGTTAAGGGTTGAGAGGGGTGAGGTACCGATAATAGGCGTTAACACACTCGTAGAGGAGGAAATCCCAAGCATAAAAATTCTCAAGGTAGACCCTAAGGTCAGGGAGAGGGTTGTGCTCAGGCTGGAGCAACTAAGGAAGGAAAGAGACTCTATGAAGGTTAGGGATACGTTAAACGAGCTCAGGAAAGCCGCCGAGAGGGAAGACGTGAACATATTTCCGTACATCTACGAGGCAGTGAAGCATAAAGCGACGCTAGGCGAGATCTCCAAGACATTGAGAGAAGTGTGGGGAGAGTGGAGAGCTCCGGAAGTATACTGAAGGAACTCATAAACCGCCAAGATAACGTGATGGATTTTTCAAATCTTAAGTACTTCACCGGGTTAGACGTAGTAAGTTTTAAAGGACACCCCAACGTCAGAGCGACACATAAGACCACACTCGAAATAACTAAAGAAAACTACTTGACGCCTAGAGGAGATTGTATAATAGGGGTTAGCGCTGATAAAGGGTTAGCAGACTTAAACCAAGAATTAAAACAGATCATAAGGAGTAGGAATTCCGTAATCCTCATATTACTTGTTGATGAGTCAGGCGAGTACGACTTGATTGTAGGTAGGGGTGATCCGAGACTTGAGTTAAGTGATGACCGAAGAATAATAATCAGGAAATCCGCGCACGTAAGTCGAAATACCCTAGCTATAAACTCAACTAAGTCCGCCGCAGACATAAAAAGAAGCTTAATCGAAAACTTAAGAAGAGGGGTTAACGCGAGGGCATACATAGTAGGGCTCGTAGCGTCCGCGAGTTTGTAGAACGTCTCTACGGTCGGGAACCCCTGAACGGACTAGATTACGTAGGAGCGAGCCCGTAACTAGCGTATCACTTCCCTGCAAATGATGATGTTACCTTCCAGTGCTGGGTTGTTTAAGTTTTTCTTAATCGTTTATTTTGTTTGTATGTCTTTGGTGTGAGTCCTCGTAGTGCTGGGTTTTAAGGCTTTGGTGCAGGAACATTAACTGGCGAGAGCCGTGGGGTCGTGAAGCCCTGGGCGACCGGGGCAGAGCTACCTCGGTGAGGGGCTCGGGGAGACCGTTAAGAAATAGATAGCGAGGAAAGACAATAAACCACAATCTACCGAGAAACGGCCCTAGTTATCTAAGGAGAGTTAGTCTATCATACAAGACCGAAGTAATCTCTAAATTAAAATGTGTAGCAGACCCCCAATTTAAGGAGGGGAATTCTAGTTCAGTACGTGATTTTTAAGGTTTTAAAGTTATTATGCTGCCTAAGAATTACCTTTGGAGATCCTGTATGGACGAGTTGATTACTAGGGTAGTTGAGGTTGTGATATTGTTGTATTTAGTCTCGGCCGTGATGTTCTTGATTAGGACTGTTAAGGGACCTACTATCTTTGATAGAGTTTTGGCCGTTGACGCGCTAAGCTATGATCTAGCTGTATTTATGTCTCTTCTAGCTCTCTACTTAGGTGAGCCACTACTAGCTGTTAGTGTAGTAATACTGACGTTATGGATATACACGCTAGACATAGTCGTCTCTAAATACATGGAGTACGAAAAGGTGAGTATATAGTGGTGGAGCTTATTCTAGGTCTAATAGGATTAACCCTACTATTAATCGGGGCATTCCTAGAGATAATGGGTGCTATCGGCATGACTAGACTACAGGGATTCTTCAACAGAGTTCACGCCGCGACAGTCTCAGCTATCGGAGGCTCCGTAACTCCTCTAATCGGGGTCTCCCTACTCTCACTAGCTCTTGAGGAACTGGGAATACGAAGATTTTACGTCGCCGGCAACTCTTTAACGGCTGCCCTCCTAATATTAATTCTAGCACCTGCCGGAACACATGCCCTCGCTAGAGCCGCATATAAATCTAGGGAAGTCCTCAAGAACTTCGTTTATGACGCTCTCGAAGAAGATAAGCGAGGTTTACGTCAATGATAATACCCTTGACCGTTGTCTTAGTCTTCTCGTTCTTCTCCATCATCGCCACATACCTAGCCGTGGTCGAGAAGGATCTGTTAAACTCTGCTGTCTTCATGGCGCTTCAGGGGATTTGCTACACCCTAATATATTACGTGTTGCTAGCCCCCGACGTATCCCTAGCCTACATACCTGTATCAAGCGGTCTCTTACCCATCCTACTACTAGTTGTTTTAAGGAAGCTTGAGAGGTTTGAGCGTTGAGAGGTAAGGACTTAATCATAGCCTTCTCTCTAGCGTCCTTCACTGTAGCGCTCGGACTAATACTGTATTTAGAGGGCCTCGGACCTCTACCAACGGGAGATCTAAGATTTCTGGCTGCCTCAATCCTGAAAAATACTTTCAACCCATGGGAAGCAAACCTAACAACTTACTCCCTAAACGCTGTTTCCGCCGTGATATGGGATTATAGAGCTCTTGACACGATCCTAGAGACAGCCGTGCTCTTCGCCGCCGTAACAGGCGTTACAGCTCTATTCAGAGGATTCTTTAACGTGCCGAGCACGAACCTACAGAGCTTCTCAGTAGTTGTTAGAGCGTCTACTAGGGTAGTCCTCCCACTAATAGTATTGGTTGGGACAAGTCTAGCCGTACACGGACATCTAAGTCCTGGAGGGGGATTCCAAGGTGGGGCTGTGCTAGCAGTTGCCCCAGCACTATTAATCACGGTCTTCTCGCTCAGGATTGTCTACGACCTCAAACTCAAGACCGAGTTCCTCTTAGGAATTAGATTCTCCGCATTACTCCTCATAATCTTACTCACCCTGACCCCGCCTATACTAGCGTCCATTAGCGGCGTTAAGGGCTATGTCCTTCAGAACATGAGGAAGGCAGATTCTCCACTCTCTATGCCCGCGTGGTTTCTCAACACCCCCTTGGCAGGCTCTATATTCTTCTTCAACATATTAGAGATGGTGGCAGTCGTTGCTGGACTCACGCTTTGCATACTACTAATCACTGTAGAATGGGGGAAGATAAAGAATTTCTTAATAGGGGATGAGAATCGTGAATGAGGCTACTTCACTCATGATAACCGTGACTATAATGACCATAGTTGTGAATATATCTATAGCGTTATATGGCGTTTTCACAAGACCCTCACTAACGAAGAAGATAATATCTCTAATAATGTGTACTGACTCAATAAATATTTTCGCAGTCATAATAGGGTTCAGAATATCGGTTAGGTACCCGTCACCGCCAATTCTACCTGAACCCCCTGACTTGGACTATCTACAGGTTTTCGTGAGCAGGAGTGTTGACCCGATACCACAAGCACTCTTAGTCACGGCCATAGTCATAGGATTAGCTACTAGCGTGCTTCTCATGGGGCTCTCTATACTCTACTACAAGCACTTCGGTACGACAGATATGAGGGCTTTTCCCGAGGAGGATACTGATGAGACTCCTGAATAAGTTATTCTTATTCACGCTCCTACTAATCTTCTATATTATGTTTAGTGGTTCATTAAGCGAGCTCACCATAATAAGTGGTGTCGTGATCTCAGCAACTTTAGCACTAGTCTTTGACGGGATAATTATTAAGAGAGAGTTAAGACTTAAAGATTTGCGTAAAACACTCTACCTACTGGAATATCTATGTGTTTATCTCTATTATGAAGTTAGAGCTCATGCTAAGATGGTTAGACTCATACTAGGTAGGAGTTCATACATCAAATCCTGTGTAATTCGACTAAGCATTAACCTAAGCTCGGAGTACGGGAGAGCGTTCTTAGCGTCATCAATAACTAACACCCCAGGGACCTTGACTCTGCATTTGGATGAGGAGAGAGGGATCGTGTATGTACACTGGCTAGCGATGACCTCATTAGATCCGGAAGTTGCTAGGAAGGAGATCATGGGTAAGTTGCATGATCTAACACTCAAGATATTCGGGTGATTCCAATGCACTGGATTATTGGGGCTCTACCGATACTGTTATTACTTCCTTCAGCTATAATACCACTACTTTACGTAGTCACGAAGAAATTCTTAATCGTAGATACTGTGGCTCTCATCTTCGCGGCTTTCTCTCTAGCTATATCCTTCCACACGATCTCGTTAGTGATTACGGAAGGACCCGTAACCTACTCTTTCGGGGGTTTCCCACCACCTCTGGGAATAACGTATATTATAGACGAGGCTAGTGCTACTCTAGGGACTCTAGCAACATTCAGTTTGTTACTCTCCGTTATCTACGGGTCGTGGATCTTGAACCCTAAGTGGAGATACCTTTACTATACGGCCACGTTCTTATTAATAGCTGGATGCGTTAGCTATTTATACACAGCCGATATATTTAATCTCTATGTATCAGCTGAGTTAATCTCGATATCTTCATACGTGTTAGCGTCATTCTATAGGGGTAGAGGTATAGCCATAAGAGCAGCTTCAATTTACGCTATCTCAGCGTCTCTAGTTCTATCTCTCCTTCTACTCTCCACATTCCTTATCTACGGGTCTTACGGAACCCTAAACACCGCTGACTTGGCTCTGAAGTCGCGTGACCCTAACGCAGAAGTATTGTTTTCAGGTACTGTTTTCGGCGACATAATTCTCGCTTCTAAGGTAGCTTTAGCTCTAATCCTGTGGGTAATGCTCTTTAAATCTGCTATAATGCCTAACCATTTCTGGCTTCCAGGAGTGTATTTGGGGGCCCCTATCCCTGCAGTAGCTCTTTTTACAGCCTCAGCCGATATCATCGGGATTTACGGGATAGCTAGACTATTCCTCACAGTCTTCGGATCCGATGTGGTTTTTGAGGATTATCAGAGAATCCTAATGACTATATTGGCGTTCATAGCTGCAGGATCCTCACTAGCATCAGCTACTCTAGTCTCACTACAGAGGAACGTTAGAAGAATAGTTGCTTACAGCACGATATCTCAGTTCAGTCTAGCACTCATGGGTGTAACAACAAACACAAACGAGGGTGTGGCAGGAGCTATATTCCACTTAGTATCCAATAGTTTAGGTGATATGTTAGTGCTGTACTCTGCCGGCATGGCGACGGTCCTATGTGGGAGGAGCTTAGAATGCTTAAGTGTCCTCAGGAAGTATAAGGTAGCCTACATATCCTTAATACTAGGGTTCCTCAACCTCTTTGGTGTCATACCAATACTACCCGGTTTCTGGAGTAAAGCTATACTAACCCTAGTCTTCATCAAGACAGAGTTTCCTGCAGGAGCTGTTGTAGTTCTCGCGTCGTCAGGACTCTGCGCACTCGGTTATTTCAGGGTTTTAATTAGTTCCCTTAGATTAGGCGTAACCGAAAAGGGAACTCAAGAAGAGATTAGTCTCACAATTCCTACAATCACGCTAATACTACTAATCATAACTACTCTAGTTCTAGGCGTGTCTTTACTATTTTTTGAGGATCTAAGGAACTTCCTAGTCTTTAACGTAGGTAACTCGATAGTAGACTATAAGAGGTACGTAAGGGTTGTTCTAGGGGTTTAGATAATGCTCTCAGGGTTTAAGGATCTCTTGTGGCTTGCGTCAGTTCTGAAGGATAACTTACTGCCATTAGTTTTTCTACTAGTAGTACTCGGTAACGTCCCGACCATACGTGGCCGAAGCCTTGGATATTTACTTAGAGTATGCGGATTTATGCTATTACTAGCTCTACTCAAGAACCTAAACATATTTAGCGCTATGTTATTATCCTCAGGGGTTATTATATCGGTTTCTCTAACTCTCTACACACCAAGGTATTCACAGATAAAGTATAGTAATCTGAACCTAGTACCCCTAGTAGATATCTTCGCTCTCTCTATCTTAGCGGTCTTCATATCCTCGAAATTGATAGAAATGATAACTTTCTGGCTTGTAGCAGAGCTTCTCGGCTTCTTCCTAGTAGCTTATGAGTACTTAGTGAGTGCTGAGAAAACTGCTCTCCTAGCTGCAGTAAAGTATCTTCTTTTTTCAATGATACCGACTGACGTAGCTCTCTTCATAATTCTGGCTCTCACAGGCTTTAACGAAGCCATACATCTACCATTAAGTGAGATAAGACCAGACTTAACATCCCCCATAATCACTTTGATGGTGCTTCTCGGTTTCTTCTCTAAAGCCGCGGTATTCCCCCTACATTTCTGGTTACCTGACGCGCACTCTGTAGCACCATCCCCGGCCTCAGCCCTACTCTCAGGATTAATGGTTAAGATGGGGCTTTACGCGATCTACGTGATTGAGTTTTACCCACTAGATACATTCATTGCTTCGGTAATGATGCTTTTCTCCGGTTGTCTCACAGCTATATATGGTGGGCTTCAAGCGATAATGCAACAAGATATTAAGAGATTGCTAGCATATAGCACCACCTCACACACAGCAGCAATCATGATTTTATTATCTCTTTACATTATCTCAGGAGACGCGCTCTTCATAGATGCGGCCGTGCTCTACGCCGTGACCCACGCTTTCTTCAAGTCTGCTCTATTCATGGACTCAGGCTTCATAGAGATTTTGACTCGTGAGAGGGACATACGTAGGCTAGGTTACGTGTCTAGAGTAGCCGCAACAGAATCTCTAGCCGTAATGATTTCCGTACTCTCCATGCTGGGTATGCCGCCAACCATAGGCTTCCTAGCCAAGGTGATTACCTTCATGTCAATATCAAATTACCTCAAGCTTTCTTGGCTTTACGTCCTACTACTCCTGATTATATCAATCGAGATCTCACTCTCTATAGTTTATAGCGTGAGATATCTTAGGACACACGTAGAGAGTACCACGAGACCCCCTCAAGAAGGCCTCGACCTAAGAGCTCTTAGGATGACTCCCTTCATCACCATGCTCTCAGCCACCTCCGTAGGCTTCACCTTCATTATCGGGATCTTTAACCAGGTAACTCCTGATAAGTCTGAGATACTCCTAGAACTATCTCCGGTGCTTGTAACAGCTCTCCTAGTATTCGCGTTCCTATCCCTATATGTTCACGAGATATTTAAGAAGAGTTCTGAGGGTCAATGATGTTTAAGAAACCCTCTAGTCTTCTAGAGATAATAAGTCACCATACTCAACTCTACCTAGTCTCGATGTCTCTGATCACGTCATTCTCTGCTCTTATAAGTTCTAGCCACATATTATCAGAGGTTGCATTAAAGCTTATGCTCATGTTAATAACTGTGGTAGCCTTAAGGAACGCACTTCTAGGGGTTAATCATTGGAGATACCTACTCATAATCTTAACTATGCCGTTGTTTACCATCTTCTCGCACTATGTAGTAAGCCCGGGGATAGAAATTACTGACGTAGTAACCCTCATAATTATGTCTACACTACTAGGTCTCTACCTACCTATCGAAAATCAATCTACGAACACCCTCCTATACGGTATACTCACGCAGTTCTCCGCTTGCTTCACAATATCCTCAGCTAAGACCTTGGCTCTTGAGTTGAGGGGGGCTTACGGGATCATCTTATCGGTAATTATTTCACTCATGATGCTCGTCATAGGTCTTACGACACCTAATGTGTTAGAGAAGCCTCTTAAGAATGTTTTAATCCTTCTAGAATCAAGTATACCAAGTATTAACAAATTAAGTGTGCCTAGAAGTCATTTACTTAAGCTAGATCGATTACGTGACTCGAAGAGATCTCTAGCATTAAGAATTCTCCCAAGAACTACTAATAAACTAGCTGCACAATCCGTAATAGCGACTTACAGGGCATGCTTATGGATCATCTCCAAATCAGCCTATCTTGAAGAGAATATAATCAGGGTAGTTATGAAGGTATCGAGAGCGATAGAGATCGCGGAGAGACGCGTGGAAATATCACTTACATACTCCCTACTCTTAATCGGACTACTTACTACATTAGCATTGATAGTATACGCAATCCTCACAGCGATAACCCGCTAGCCAACACCTAACGAGGAGACCTCAAGCTTTCAAACCCTGACCTCCTCCTAGTCCTGAAGGGGCGAGGGTTCCGCTGATACGAGGAGGTTTGAGGCCTACATCCCCTCTCTTTGAGGGTTCAGCCCCGTGTCCGGTCTCAGGCCCATTACCCCTCGCGGGGCTTGGGGTTATGGTAAACATGATAAATCGCAGATAGCTGAGAGCAAGCCCTGCGGTGTGTAGACTCCGAAGAAAGCCTTGAAAAATATATAAGGGGTTGTATGCTTAATTTCTGTGTGGTGATGCCTATTGTGGAGTTTAGGATAGACCCTTGGTCTACCGAAGGTTTAAGAGATTATGAAAAGTTATTCACGTATTTCGGCATGAGACCTTTCAAGGAGGTTATTCATCAGCTTGAGTTCTTCGGTCCGTTACCGCTACCTATCAGGAGGGGTGCTGTGGTAGGTCATAGGGATTTTGAGAGAGTTTTAAATGCCCTCAAAAATAATTCTGATTTTGCAATACTTACGGGGTTAATGCCTTCAGGGAAAATGCATTTAGGCCATAAGATGCTTATAGATCAAGTAATTTACTACCAGAAATTAGGTGCTGAGATCTTTCTAGCTATAGCTGACGTGGAAGCTTACGGGGTGAGGAGACTCAGCAGGGAGGAAGTAATTAACTTAGCTCTAGATGAGTACGTAGCTAACTACCTAGCATTAGGACTGGAAACCAGGAAACTCCGTATCTACTTCCAGTCCAATTACAGGAAGGAGTATTATAGACTAATACAGTTATTCGCTAAGAAGGTAACCATGGCTGAACTAGTAGCGATATACGGGGAGGACCTAGAGCCAGCAAAGATAATGGCAGTGTTAACTCAGGCTGCTGACATACTACACCCACAACTACCACACTTCGGAGGATTCAAAGTAGTTTTAGTTCCTGTAGGTCTGGATCAAGACCCACACTTAAGACTAACTAGAGACATAGCTGATAGGTTTAGTGAGGAACTAGGGTTTACGCGACCTGCGTCAACCTACCATAAATTCTTGTCAGGACTCACTGGAGGTAAGATGAGTTCGTCAAAACCTGAGTCTTTCATAGCTTTAACGGACCCTGTGAACGAGTCAGTAAGTAAGTTGATGAAAGCCTTCACAGGAGGTAGAGCAACGGCAGAGGAACAGAGGAGGTTGGGTGGCGAACCAGATAAGTGTCCTGTCTTCGAGCTAAACCAGCTACATCTAGTTCCGGAAGATGGGGAGCTAAGGAAGATCTACGAGGACTGCAGGTCTGGTGCAATGCTGTGCGGGGAGTGCAAGCTCGCGACGGCTGAGAGACTCAGAAAATTCCTTGAAAAACATCAGGAGAGACTAGCGAGCGTGAAAGAGATAGCAAGATCTCTGGTTGAGTTACCTGACTTCTAGCAAACGATAAAAGCGTGTGAAAAATTTAATTTAGGTGGAAAGGAAGAGATCGGAAGAGCGGTTCAGC
>CAZWSU010000076.1:0-6023 GCA_964636755.1 uncultured Desulfurococcaceae archaeon | reverse complement strand
CCATCAAAGCTGCACGCTCGCAAACATTGTGACTAGGGTTGCTTGTGAGAACCATTACGCCATTGTCTTGGAGAAGCTCGGTAGGAATCCCGCTAAAGGGATGATAAGCCGCATAAGGGATAACCAACTTAAGCACAGGATATATCAGGCATCCTTCAAGGCTGTTCAGAGGGCTATCGAGGAGAAAGCGAGAGAGTATGGAGCCTCAGTAGTCTACGTTGACCCGAAGAACACCTCTAGGCTCTGCCCAGTACACGGTACCATTATAGTCTACAGCAATGACAATAGAATCGGTAGGTGCAGTATAGGCGGCGAGCTCTGGCACAGAGACGTGGTTGCATGCGTTAATCTCCTTATCCGAGCCCGCCTAGGCGATGGGAGCCCTGCTCCAAGCCTGGGCGGGTCTCCCGTAGATGGGAGGCTCATTCCGTTAGCCTCGACAGCCACCCATGACCCCACAGGGATGCCGAAATCCCTGTGGACGAGGTGGAAGTCCCTAGATGCAACGAATAGACATAAACTGATGAGAATGAACATCTAGGGACAAACGGATAGAAGTAGATGATCATAACTTCAACTCCTTACTTCAAAAACTCGTTAAGGCAGGCCTGATCGAGAAGCGGGGTGAAAACTACGTGGTATCAGATCCCGTAATCGCTGTAGCGATCCAGAAATACGTCTGACTTCTAAAACCCTAAATAGTTTTCTTCAGTATTTAACTCCTCGAGTGTAACCAGCAAGAAACGTAGTGATCTTTATTTATTCTTATCATGGGGGGTTCTTCACGCCTGCATATATCCATCACGTACGGGCATCTAGGGTTAAACCTACACCCTGTCGGAGGTCTCCTCAGATCTGGGGGTACTCCAGGTATCCAAGTTATTTTTTCTTTAGATCTTATGCGGGGTATGCTCCTTAACAATCCTTGCGTGTACGGGTGCTTAGGTTCGTTGAATATCTCGTCTGAGGGACCTATCTCAGCTATCTTCCCAGCGTACATGATTGCTACCCTGTCCGCGATTTCAGCTATTAGGCTGAGGTCGTGAGTTATGAAAATCATTGATGATCTCTCCTCAGCTTTAATCTTCTTCAGTAAGTTCATTATCTGTGCTTGGATGACGACGTCTAGGGCTGTGGTAGGCTCGTCTGCTATGACTAGCTTGGGTTTGAGTAGGAGAGCCATAGCTATCACGACTCTCTGCTTCATGCCGCCGCTCAACTCATGCGGGTACCTCCTCATCAACTCCGGGTTTAGACCGACTTGCTTGAGCGCGTTAGCCACCACCTTGAGGGCCTCCCCCCTAGTCATCCCTTTATGAACCATGAGAACCTCGGTCAACTGCTTCTCGACGGTGTAAACCGGGTTAAGCACGTTCATCGCTCCCTGAAACACCATGCTCACCTTATTCCACCTAACCTTCCTCAACTCACCCTCACTAAGCTTAGTTAGCTCTATCCCATCAATAACCACGCTACCTCCCTCAATCCTGCCGGGCGGGGGAACTAAGCCTAGTATAGCGTAACCTAAGGTAGACTTACCGCAACCGGACTCACCAGCTAAGCCCAGAACCTCCCCCTCACCAACACTTAAGGAAACATCATCAACAGCTCTCACAATCCCCGCCAGAGTACGATAATAAACCTTTAAATTACTGACCTCCAACACGGCCCTAGGGGAGCTCACTTCTACACACCTAGAAAAACTCACTGAAACCAATTTAAATATTCTCGAAGCTTAAATTAGCTTAAACACCTTATTCTTTGATGATGAGGTGGGCAGCCTAAGACTCTGTAAGGGGATGAAGACCGCAGTTCACTCTGACCATACTCGAGTCTCCCTTGAGGTTAACCCGATAAAAACTCCCTTATTATCCCCAGTTCGTTGAATAAAGTTTATGTTAAGCTCAGTAGGCAAGGCTAAAGGGTGGACGGGATGTTCCTGACGCATTTAAGTTCCTTAAGTTTATCAAATATCTTATTTACCGCACCACTAACCTCGTCCTCGTCTTTAGCACCCGTTATGACCATCTTACCACTACTGAATATTAAGAGGACTACCTTCGGGTCTTCCATCCTATGAATTAAGCCGGGGAATTGTTCGGGCTCGTACATCACGTTAGGGAGCATTAAAGCAGCCTTCTCTAAGTCTACCTCAACACCTAAACTAGCTGAGGCTACTATGTTTTGTATCTGTATCCTGGGCTTCCCAACTATTATTATGCCATGCCTGACGAAAGCCCTAATTATCTTCTTGAACCCGTCAATTAATTGGTTCTTACTCTTAGCACCGGTAATCACCATCTTACCAGAGTTAAATATCAGTGCGGTGAGCCTAGGCTTACTAAGCCTGTAAATAAGTCCCGGAAACTCCTCAGGATCGTATTCAACGTTTGAGACAGTCCTAGCCACCGCGCCTAAATCAAGATTCTGATCAAGCGTTGCAGTAGCTACGATATTCTCAATTCTAATAATCGGCCTAATCTCCACTTTAAGCACCCCAAATTAAAACGCTATTTAAGCTTTATAAACTCTAAGCACAGCTACTGTTTGAGGACGTTCTGATGAGGCTCCGCAGGTCTAATAAATGTATTCGGCAAGGTCTTTAAGCGGCGGTAACTCGAAAATACCTATCTCCTCATCAACTATCACCGGTTTTATGTCAGGTATCGAAGCGCTTTCCCTTAGTATCGGCGATATGTAGGTTTCTTTATCTAAGGTTATCCTGGATCCTGTTTGGTAAGCCCCGGTGGCCGGTAACGTGATGAAGACCTTGCCCAAGTCACTTATCTTCCCAACCAAGAAGCAGGGGAACTTCCCTAACCTACCAACACTATCCCTCAACGTTATACTAGGGTGCTCGTGTCCTAAGATGAGGTATTCCCACGAACTACCTACATTCTCGGGAACTGGTTTATGCCCGTGAACTATCAAGTACTCTCCTAAAACAAGGTACTCCACAAACCTGAAATCAAACCTCTTCTTCATTAGCGGGAGGTAATTATCGTGATTCCCTCTAACAATAATGAGTTCCTCCACCCTAGGCATCACATACGAGAAAAACCTCATTAACTCCTTCCTCTCTGCAACGCCTATACCGCTAAAACTATGTTTGAGATCTCCCGCTACTATCAACTTGCTCGTCGGGAAGTCCTCAAGAAGCTTCTCAAGAAGTTCCATAAACTTCCTTAACTGAAAACGAGGTATGAAAACACCTTTCGAAGCTAGCTCGTCCTCATAACCTATGTGTGCGTCGGCCATGACTAACGCCCTATGTCTTCTTAAGTAGAGTGCCGGGGCTACATCAGCTATCTCAACGCCAGGTACTAACTCCATGCCCGTAGCCACCTAACCATGCCCACCCTAACTACCGCGTCAACACCACTCAATCGGAGATTCCCATACTAGAAGAGCTTACGAGACATTTAAGTTGTGAATGGAGTATATTTACATGATGATGAGGCTTACAAGGGTTGAGTAGGTGATATGAGAACCCGCGTCTGATCTACGCAGCCTTCTCACGACGACTTAAAACTATTAAAGTTCCGGAAGAGTATCTTGAGGCCCCCTCTAGTAATCCCCTTATAAATCTCGTCACGTCTTCAACGCTCATAGCTACTGAAGTAGCCCCCGGCGGCAATTTCTTAGAAGGCACATTAACCCAGTCTAGAGCTACCCCAACCACCTTAACGTTGCTGGGTACGTAATTAGGCAATTCCTTAATCATCGCGTGGAGTGCTGCTGAGGAAGCTATTGTGGGCAAGGAGGGATTTAATCCTTCATAAGCTCTTGAACCTCTGAGCGGTGTTAAATCTACTAAAACTACTATCATCGATGGCTCGCTAACCATGAAGGAAGACAGAACCCTAATCAAAGTTATCGGGACCACTAAGTTTAGGTAAATCACTCTCTTAACTAGCTCCTCCCGCATCTCATCAAAACTAGTTTGGTCGAATACTGGCTCGATAATTATGGAAGCGTTTAACTCACTCGTCAGCGACTTCAGCTTAATAAACAAGCTCTCAACACCTTCTTCCATGAAATCATGTCTTATCAAGTAAGCACCTAGATTGCCGGAACCCCCCTCAGCTAAGGATAAGAATTTTTCAAGCTCCTCACACATCTTATTGCACTGTAGGAAGAGCTCGTAGTCTTTAATCAGCGAGAACGCTATGTGCCTGACTAGCTTTCCTGAAGCCCCCATAATGAACAGCTTCCTCAACTCAGGTACCTCATAAGAACTCTATGAGTAATAACCCGTAAATAGGTGATGTAAGAGGGTCTGTCCTGAGGTTTAAGGAGAATACTTCAACACCTTGAGTTATTGATAAGCCCCTAACAGACTTAAGGGAGTACTCCTCAACGTCCGTGGATATTATTAAGACTCTCTTCACCTTAGAGACGTGTCTGGGGACGGCTTCAGGACGAACTAAGTAAGTGTTATATGAGCGTTTATACACTATTTCTTCAGCAACCCCCCACATCGAGGGGCTAGCCGTGGTTATGAAGGGCTCTGCAACGAATTTCCTTAACTCCCTTAACACATTATCGTAGGCTTGAAGTAAGTCTTCCAATAACTTGGCGTCCAGAGAATTCAACTCCTTCACTATCCTAGCCTTACGTAAAGACTCGCTAGGAGCTAATTCCCCGGCAGCAAGCGACGTGATTACGTGGGTGTGTAGTAACCACTCATCAGTGCCGAGGTTTACTACAACGTTGCCGCTCAATCTATACTCAAGATCCTCACCCAGCTTGCTCTGAGCGACTACCAGCACCCTATGATTAGTCCACGTCAACTGATCAGTGAGTAACCTGAGGTTATGTAGTCCTTCGCTGGACGAGTAAATTATGACGCTGGATTCCCTGCTCTCGTCATACGGCGCTATATAATACATTAAGTCCTCCGAATCCACATACCTCACGTCTTTATCTGTTATGGAGGAAAAAATTATTGACGCGTACCTAGCCGGCGACTCATAAAAATCTGAGGTAGTAGTTATTACCTTACTAGAGTTTCTAATAAAATCAGCTATCGAGAGTGACTTACCCCTTAACTCATCGATTCTATCCTTACTTAATTTACGTGATAAGACATCTATCAGATCAGCGCGTCTCTTAAGCTCTTCTCGCACCAGCACCCCACCGCTTCCTCAGGTTTAGGTATCTTAGGTATGAGGTTTGCGAGAATCTTCTTAGCTTTCTCAACGTTCTCGGACATAACCTTAGCTACTTCCTCAGCGGTCACGGGCTTCTCAGCCCAAACATCATAGTCTGTGACTAAGGCTATGGTAGCGTAGTGCATTTCGGCTTCTCTCGCTAAGTTAACCTCAGGGACTAGAGTCATGCCAACAATGTCCGCTTTGAACACTTCCTTCCATACCCTAGATTCAGCCCTGGTAGAGAACCTAGGTCCTTCAATACACACGTAAGTGCCTCTGGGATGAATCTTTATGTTCAGTGTAGCACCTACATCCAAGATTAGTTTCCTCAGCGTGGGGCAGAAGGGGTCGGCCATGCTCACATGCCCTACCAGAGAACCGTCGAAGAAGCTGTAGTCTCTCTTCTTAGTCATATCTATGAATTGATCAGGAACTACTAAGTCGCCGGGCATGTAGTCCTCACGTAAAGAACCTACAGCAGAAACAGCGACAACCCACCTAACACCCAGAGACTTAAGCGCCCAAATGTTAGCGCGGTAATTGATTTTGTGTGGTGGTATCTTGTGGCCTCTTCCATGCCTAGGGATAAACGCGACTACCCTACCCAAATAAGAACCTACTAAGACATTATCGGAAGGAGGTCCGTAAGGGGTGTAGACCTTAAACTCCTTAACTTCCTCAAACATTCCTGGGTCATATAACCCACTCCCACCAATAACTCCTATCTCAGCCTTAACAGGGGGTTTAACCAACACTTTTAAACACCACAAAATATATTTAGTCCTAAGCTTAAAACGTCTAAGGATCCTCTCAACTTGCTTAGAAGGTTTGGTGCGGGGGGTGGGATTTGAACCCACGCAGGCCTAC
>CAZWSU010000075.1:0-4562 GCA_964636755.1 uncultured Desulfurococcaceae archaeon | reverse complement strand
AACAAATCAAAAAACTATTAGACTTCGCTGAGAGAGCTGGCGGAATACCGTACATAGCTGTCAAGATACCTCACAAAGAATGGAAATTCATTAAAGTCGTGAGGAAAGGAGATGAAGAAGGTAAGACATATAAAGTAAGCAAGGAAGACATAGAGAAAGCTCCTGGGATCGGGGGCGTGTTAGCGGATTTAGGACTCGTGAAGACGCTAACGGAGTACTTCAAAGAATCGAGTTCATAGAAAGCACTAGGTTATTCGAGATTTTACGGTTAGCCCCCATGTAGGGGCGGCAAAACGTCTATTACGTCTCCGTCTCTTACTAAGGCTTTATCACCCCCTAAGAACATCGCGTGCCTGCCATTAATCAACACACTAACACCCCTCACCACAAGCCCTTCCTCGCTAATCGTGATGAAGTTACTTATGGCTGGATACTCTCTCAGGATTTCCTTAATTAAATCAGTGAGTGAGATCTCATTAGATTTGAGGTCAAGCTCTAACCTATCCTTAACTATCTCCTTGAGTACCCCGTAAAAACGTATTATTACGACCACATCATTCACCTAAAAACTTGATCATCAAAATTGAATTTATGTCTATATTAGACCCTGTAATCCAACCCTATCTAGAGTCTCCTTAAGCGGAACTCCCTCAGAATCCCATCCTCTCTTGCTGTAGTACATGTCAAGCATTCTCTCAAAGTCTTCTTTAGTTATTACCCAACCTGTGTCTTCCCTAGGTTTAAGGAATCTTGGCGGTAATGAATCGTCCTCTCTTCTAACACCTTCCCTAACGTTGAATAACCTTGATAAGTTGTAGATTCTCTCACCTAGTTTAAGGAAGCTCTCCTCGTCATAGCTGAACCCGAGAGTATTGAGCATTCTTATGTAGATCCTGATCATCTCGTCCGGAGGCTTCACGGAGTTCCCAGGTATGTTATCGCACGCGATCAGAGTCCATAGAGCTGCATTCCTATCCTGGAGATACTTCGTTAAGTTAACGAGATCTTCTAGAGTTAGCTTAGATGTTAGCTCGGCCGCGACAGTCCATGCCCTAAGATGATCACCTCCTCTGTCAGCTGTCGCATAAGCTAATGCCATGCCGACAACCCCCCTAGGATCATACGCCGGTATCTCTAATCGCTTAATATGGACTGCGTACTCCTCGGCATTAAGTTCCTTAGATGCTCTGGCTAAACCTTCAGCAAGTAGGTTACCTATACCTCTCCTATACGCTATGTCATGTATGAGTCTCATATAGCTTTCTAAATCACCCCAAGAAATCCTGTAATCTCTTAGGAGTCCTCTCTCAGTAAGCTCCATAAGGAAAGCCGCTATATTGCCAGTAGTTATGGTGTCCATCCCTAGAGCATTTAAGGTAGTATTTATCTGCGCTAACGCTTTACGACTAACTATCATTAGGTTAGAACCGTTCATAGCGACAGTCTCATACTCTATCCTCTCAGTTAAGGAACCGTTTTCTACTACGGTAGTCCCGCACCTTAGAGGACATGTAGGACACGATATCCTTTTAATCGTGATCTTACCCCACGCGTCATCAGCTAGCTCCTCCCACTTCTCGTGAGATCCTGCTTGGAAATTCTTTACTGGAAGTATCCTTGCCTCAGCAGCTACTCTGAATACTGGTAAGTTGCCCCCAACACCTATCCCCGGCACGACATCCTCCTGCAATATCTTCAAGTACTTACTAGTTAGGTCTTTCTGTACATCCCTATCTACACCCTTAGCTAATTCATCTAATCTTAACCAACCCTTCAATATTATAGCCTTCAAGTTCTTAGAACCCATTACCGCACCAAGACCTCCACGTCCCGCTACCCCCGGCCTAGTCATTGGATTCTTCCTCATGTCTATGCATACGTTAGCAAATCTAACTAGATTCTCTCCAGCAGGACCTATCGTGAGTACCGAGTAATCCTTGAATACCTCGCCGACCTCATACGTGGTCTTACCCTTAAGTGACTCACAATCAATGAGTCTCTTCTCTTCTTTGGTTATCTTCAGACACTTCATCTTATCACTCCTTCCTTCTAAGACTATACCAACATAACCAGCTCTCCTCAACTCTACAGAGAAAGACCCTCCAGCATTGCTGTCACAATATAAGCCTGTTAAGGGAGACTTAGAGACAACGACGGTTCTAGTGAATGTAGGATAGATGAAGGCTAGAGGTCCGCCGAAAACATATAACTTGTTCTCTGGTGAGAAGGGGTCAATACCTGGCTTAATCTCCTTGTACATTAAGTATGTGGCTAAGCCCTTACCACCAACAAATTTCTCAACAATCGAATCAGGTAATTCCTCCTCCTCAATCTTATCGTTAGATAGGTCAACACGTAATATAGTCTGGCCTGGGTAAATCATTAGTTACACACCAATATAGTCTCTCATTGAACAGTTAATATAACTAATGATCTAAGAAGTCAATTATTCAATTAAGGCTGGGAAAATTATTAAAGATCTATAGTCCTTAATCACTACTAACGACGTTTGTAATATTCTACATGAAGTTCTCATAGAGACTTTGATCAATGTTTCAAAACATCATTAGAGTTGGTTAAAAACTGTTTGATTATTCTTTTTATGAAGGTGTTCATTACGACCAGCCAGGAAGGGTCAAGTAATTCACCTGACGTGGACGCTATACCAGCTAATTTAATGCGTTGGGAATACCTGCTAATCGCTTACTTAGCGTTCGCTAGTTACCTAGTTTGGTACGTGTCTGAAAACCTGCTCGTTTGGGAACCAGAAGAAAGTATTTGGGGTTTGCCGAAACCGGTTGCCGGTGCTTTAATGATTGCTTTGACATGGATAATCCTGAATTTCATGTTATTCGCTGTATATTACTTAGTGATTACTAAACGAATCAAGACCTTCGTGGAGGGGGGAAGTAAATGAACATATCTTCTTGGTCTTTAATCGTGTTATCAACTCTTGTAGCCTTCTTTGCTCTCACGTTAGTAGCTGGCTTCATAGGAGCGAAAAGAACTAAGAAAGGGCTTCACGAGTTCTATGTGGCTGGCGGCACCCTATCAGCTATGACAGTCATGTTTACATACATGGCTACATATATGGAGGCGTGGGAATTTGTGGGAATGCCTACAGTCATAGTGAGTGAGGGTTTCGAGTGGTGGGTTATAGAAATGATATTCTACTTAAGTTTCGTCGCTCTCTTCTATCTCGTCGGTCTCAGGCTCTATAAGCTAGGCAAGCTACACAAGTACATAACACCCACCGACATAATTGTCCACAGAGTAGGAGGTTTTGAGAGATTATTGAGGATACTAATAGCTTTGATGATTCTTTACGCTACAATAATTTATATAGGCATGATATACATTCCGGCTGCAGGAGTCCTCGCGGCCGCTACAGGCGGTGAAATACCGTATCACACATTCTTAGCAGTCTACGTAATCTTCATAATCATCTACATAAGTGTTGGCGGTATGAGAGCCGTAGCCTACGCTGACGTTATGGCCGGAGTAACCTTCGTAATCGCGTTCTTAGCTATGGTTTACGCTGCGTTTGCTTACTGGGGAGGATTCGATAAGTTAGCTTGGGCTGCCTACACCTCAGACATAGCTCCTGAAATATTCCAGAAGACTCAGCCCTTCCAGTACTTCTGGACAATGCTAATATTTTATGGAATATCATGGCTCTTCATACCACACCTGGTGGTCAGGTTCTACGCAGCGAAAGATTATAAGGGGGTTATAGTTGGTGGAATGGGCTCCAACGCAGGATTCTTCTTAGGCGCTTTCGTGTCGCCGTTGCTACTGGGGCTCAGCCTAGCAGCTTACTACGGCTCTAATCTGCCTGAAGTAGAGGTTGTTGAAGGGTATGTGCCTATGTTATTCATGGAGCTCTTCGGTATCGGGCCCTTACTAGTCCTCATTCTCTTAGGTCTTATAGCAATAACTAGGTCTACGATTGACTCCATGCTACTCTTGGTTTCATCGATTGTTGACGTAGACTTAATTGAGAGAGGTTTAGGCATTAAGGTGCCTGAACGTAGCAGAAGGCTGGTGACTACGCTCGTCATAATAGGTGTTGCGCTACTCAGCGTCATAGTGGCTTTAGCTCCTGAAGCCCCGATGGTTATTATAGGGTTTGAGTTGTGCTGGCCGGCATACTCAGTCATTGCGTGGCCTACGATAATCATGTTATTCTGGCGTAGAGCCAACAAGTATGGAGGCTTCGCAAGTTACTTAACAGGCTTCTTATCGCTTCTCCTCTTCACCTACATCATATGGCCTGAAGCACCCCACAACCCGTTCGGTGTGTGGGAAGGGACCTTACCAACCCTAATAGCTTTAGCAACGTTGATAATCGTATCGCTAATTACGCCACCCCCACCGAAAGAATTCATAGAGAAATTCTATGGATTAAAGAAGTAGCATTATTTTTTCTTACCTTTAATTTTTCTGTAATTTTTCATTTCATGTCCTAAGTCTTTCGTGGTTACGCAATAATATCATTTGAGGAATAAACTAGAGATTTGTCCAATCCAGACTTACCTTAAATTTATTTTAGATCGGAAGAG
>CAZWSU010000074.1:0-17093 GCA_964636755.1 uncultured Desulfurococcaceae archaeon | reverse complement strand
CCGGCGCCTCAACGTTCCGCGCCCCACCAAAATTTCGGGGAACTCTATGGCTCTAACTTGTTGGAACGCTTTAAAGGAACGTTTTAGGAATTTATTTTAAGGCCTGGTAAGTTGAGCGAGGAATTTGAGAAGCTGCTTGTTAAGACTTCAAGGGACGCCCTGGTTGTTTTCGTAGGTAATTTCTTATCTACCCTATTCCTAGCTATTTCCGCCATAATAGTTGCCAGGTTACTTCAACCAGAGAATTACGGGGTTTACTCAGTATCTTTATTAGTTTCAAGCGTCTTACTACTCTTCACGGATTTCGGGATTGACTCAGCGCTCGTGAAGTATGTTTCTAAATTTAACGCTTTAAGGAGGGAGGAGATCGTTAAGGAGGTAGTCGTTAAGGGTTTCATACTCAAGCTCTTAATAGTTTCCATTGTTTCACTCATAAACTACTTGTTCGCGCTTGAATTATCTTCAGTCCTGGCGGAAAGACCTGAACTTAACTACTACGTTAGTTTAACAGCCGTCCTCACCTTCTCATCAGCTCTAATGAATTCTTCTCTCGCGGTAATGACTGCTTTAGGACGCATGAAGCAAAGATCTCTCGTCATGATCCTGCAATCATTAACGAAACTCCTACTGAGTCCCCTGTTAGTCTTGCTAGGTTTGGGGGTACTGGGTGCTTTACTCGGGCATATAACGAGTTACGTGGTGTCTTGTATTGTAGGACTCATGATGATACTCAACTACACTAGGTTGAGGAGGGGTCACGAGAACCTCATTAGTGCTCTAGATCTGATAAGGTTTGGTTTGCCGCTATACTTATCAAGCTTGCTAGGAATTGTTTTACAAAGATTCCAGCACGTTATGTTGGCTAGGGTAGCTACTAACGTTGAGTTAGGTAACATGCAGGCAGCTAATCAATTCATATCTTTAATTACTCTAACGATAGCTCCTTTCTCTATAACCCTATTCCCGGTATTCTCGGGACTTGAAGTCAAGGGTGCGTGGGAGGAGATGAATAAACTATTAAATAACGTGCTTAAGTATATGTGTATATTCACTGTTCAAGTAGCTTTAATGATCGGGGCTTTCTCTCAAGACGTGGTGAGGCTTATTTATGGTAGGTTATACGTGACAGCCCCCCTATACCTAACCCTAATATCTGTGGGATACCTATACGCGCCGCTCACAGTAACCTTAACAGCATTATTGAGTGGTTTAGGGAAAACCAAGAACCTCTTTTACTCGTCAGTGATTCAATTACTTATCATGGTTCCGGCAAGCTACTTATTAATAACAAGTGCGGGACCTGAAGGTTACGCGGTGGCCCTATCCCTGACCGGTATTCCGGCACTCACGTATCTTCTCCTAACGACTAGTAAACTAAACATAAGTGTTGAGTGGAGACCATTAATGAAGATCTACCTAATCTCTCTCACATCCATCCTGCTAGCACTGCCAACACGATATCTAATAGGGAACTACATAATCAGGTTATTCATTGAATCATTCATGGCTCTAGCCACGTACATAACACTTTTGGTATTCACTAATAGTTTTGGCTGGGGAGATTACGAACTACTTAAAAAGACTTTCAAGACAATCCCGTTATTCGGGAAAATCTTAATGATATTTTTAGAAGCCGGGAAATTCCTACTACAAGTAAGAGATAAGTATATTAATAAAGCACGTTAAGCTTAGTTCAAGGTTTATAACACTAAAGTAACGAGTGTCTTCAACAGTTAACTATTCTTGTCTACCATCCTCACTCTGTTCGTGGGGGCTCGCTCACGGTGACGCGTGATAAACCTAAATGGTAGCGTAGAAGCGTGGAGTTAGCTTAAGAGATAAACAGCTGTTGTGAAGTAGGTTACTGCCGTCACTATATCCCCTATGGTCGTTATTATGGGTGCTGAGACTCCAGCAGGATCTACCTGTAGTTTAGCTAGTAAGAGCGGTAGTAAAGAACCTATTATGTCAGTCAGTAACATAGAGACTAGTAGGGCTGCACTGACCACCAGTCCTACGTGAGTTGCGGACAGTAAGTTACCTCCGTACGAGAGGTAAGTTATCGTGAAAGCTATCATGAAAGCTATGGGGAGCAGTATTGACGCCATACATAAAGAGGTCAATACCTCCTTACGTAAAACCTTAATAAAGTCTTTAGGCCCTACCTCACCTAAAGCGAGACTCCTGATTATGAAGGTTGATGCTTGAGAACCTATGTTACCTGAATTGTCTGCTAGCATAGGTAAGAATGCCGCAAGCACTGCAACTCTCTCAATAACTCCAACAAAGGAAGCGATGATACTCCCCGTTATAGCGTTCATTAAGTAGAGGAAGAGTATCGGGGGTACCCTACGCGTAATAACGGATCTTATGTCAGCACTAATATAACTACTCCTGATGACGTCCGTGAAACCTCCGAACTTAATTAAGTCTTCAGAGAATTCAGCGACGGCGACGTCTAGTACGTCGTCTAGGGTGACAATCCCTAGCAACCTGCCGTCCCTATCAACGACAGGAAGTTCTGAGAGGTCGTACGTAACCGCTAGCCTAGCCGCCACCTCTCGATCCGAGAAAGGCTCCACGATTGCTGGGATCTTGCTAATAACTTCTTTTAACTGCTTGTTTCTAGGCTTAGTGAGTAATGACTTAACCTCTATCCAGCCAATCAACTTGCCATCAGCATCAACCGCGTACACGTAGTTATGCTTATCGTAAGCTCCAGCACTCTCCTTAGTCAGGTATTCCTTAATAACTTCCTCTACTGTGATTGAAGACTTAAACACAGGTATCCTAGTAGTCATTATGCCTCCGATGCTTTCCGGGGGATACTTAAGTAGCTCAGAGATCTCCTTGGCTTTGTGGGAGGGCAACAAACTAAGTATTTTGCTCCCGGTCTTAGGCGGCAGCTTCTGAATTAGGTCTACAGCCTCGTCCACAGGCATTTTATTAATCAATTCAAGTAATTCGTCAAGTCCTTTAAGAGAGGCTATTTCGCCTAGAAGCTCCTCACTAAACTTAGATATGATTGAACTCATGTTATGTAAAGGTATGTGTGGTATTATCTTAACCCTCAACTCAGGACTTACACGCTCGAGAATCTCCTTCACTAAGTAAGGGTCTAGACCCGCTAAGAAGCTTCTTAATGAAGCAACGTCACCCTCCTCAACCAACTCCTCAATCTTCTCTAAAATCTCTGAACTCATCGCCCACACCGAAGATTTAGAAAATCTAATAAAATATATAATAAGAAGTGCTAAGCAAATATTTTTTAACTTATTAACGTCCGACTAAATTATAACATGGGATTGTGTATTGAGTGATGCGTGTATTGAAGCTCTTCTTAAAAGACGTAGCGTGAGGGTTTTTAAAGACGCGGAAGTACCTCTGGACATGATACTTAAAGCCATTGAGGTGTCCAGATATGCCCCGAGCGCTGGGAATAAGCAGCCGTGGAGATTCGTGATAATCCGTGAGAGTGAGAAACTCAAGGATCTGGCCAAGATACTTAGGTATTCCAGACCTCTCATGAACGCTAAAGTAGCCGTCATGGTGCTCGCGAATAAAGATGAATCACCTACTTCCTACATGGTTGACGCGTCACTAGCCGCTATGTACTTCTGGCTAGCCATCCACTGCATAGGGCTTGGCGCTGTCTGGATACAGACACTACGAAACATTAACGAATTACTAGAATTCGTTAACGCGCCGCAAAACTATGTTCCAATAGCTCTCTTCGCTATAGGTTGGCCGGCAGAGCAGCCAGAACCTAAAGATAGAAAACCGTTAAGTGAGATAACATACTTAGAGAGATACGGCGAGAGCGTTAAGTTCTAGCTTTAAAACTCGCAGGGTCTTCGTCCCCAAGAACCTCTTAACTTGAGTAGAACGGTGTTTTCCTGTAAAATAAAAACATTGTGGTATTGTTTATCTGAGGGGTCGGCCGTGTGCGCGTCCTTAAGCAATCTCGAGAAGAAGATGCTTGATAAAGCAGAAGAATTGCTGAGTTCCTGCAGAGATTTTTGCGGTGAGAAACCGTTCGCTGAATTACCGACTCTTAAAGAAAACCTATTCTATAAAGGCTGTGAGTACTGCATTATAAGAACATTCCTGGATTCTATTGAAGCCCCCACCTACTCCCTCCTAACCCTCAACGGTAAGTACCTAGAGTACGTGGTGTTAGATGACTACGTAGCGGAGGTAGGTGAGGAATTCATTCAATTCATACGCTTAGATGAGGTCGTGGAATACGTGAGGGACCTAGTTGAATTCAACATAATAGATGATGACTCAGCCAAAGAATTAATATCTTGGCTGTCAATATTCCTTAACTAATACTCTCAGCCATGGGGGAGCGAGCTCTTAGACATTAATTTTTAAGTTCTTACGAGGACTAACAGCTTATCAAAGCTTATTTAAGGGGTTCAAGTATTTTTTATGTTATAGGTGGAAGCAATGAGGTTCTACATTGCTAGCGAGGAGGACATACTTAACGGGAAGATAACAGACATATACTTTCTTAGGACTAAGAAGATCCTTAAAGCTAAAGGCCTTGAGGACGTGAGGGTCAGGATGGAGGTGCACGTACTTGACCTACCTAGAGGGTATAGGTGGGCTGTTTACGCAGGGCTTGAGGAAGCACTTTACCTGCTAAAGAACAAACCAATCAACGTGTATTCGTTGCCTGAAGGAACTTTGATAGGTGAGAACACCCCGGTGATGGTTGTTGAAGGGAACTATTACGATATGTGTGAGTTAGAGACTCCTCTCCTAGGCATACTAAGGCATTACACCTCCGTAGCAACTAAGGCTGCAAGGTTTAAGAGACTAGCATTACAGAGAACATTTCTTTACTTCGGGTTAAGGAGTGCGCACCCAGCAATACACCCAATGCTTGATAGAGCTGCCTACATAGGGGGTATGGATGGGGTCTCAGGATCTTTCAACACAGAAACTCTCGGCGTGAAGCCTTCGGGGACAATGCCTCACGCACTAATCCTAGTATTTGATGATGAGGTATCTGCGTGGAAAGCCTTCGACGAAGTGGTAGAGCCTGACGTACCTAGGATAGCTTTAATAGATACTTACCATGACGAAAGATTCGCCACAATTGAAGCTGTCAAAAGTCTAGGCGACAGACTACACGGTGTGAGAATAGATACCCCCCGGAGTAGGCGGGGGGACATAAAAGCTATAGTGGAGGAGATTAGGTGGACGCTGAAACTCATCAACAAAGAACATGTGAAGATATACGTCAGCGGCGGACTAAACGAGAAAACTGTTAAGGAATTAAGGGAATTAGTTGACGGCTTCGGCGTAGGAACTTCGATAACGTTCCCGCCGTCAATAGACTTAAGCATGGACATAGTAGAGAAATACCGTGACGGTGTGTGGGTACCTCACACAAAGAAAGGTAAGTGGCCGGGAGCTAAGAAAGTGTGGAAGTGCGGTACTCTAGACTACGAAATAACGCCATTCGATAAAGAACCGCTTAGGTGTAGGGAGGAACTCATGATGCTGTGGTTGCATGAAGGAAGACTAGTAAGAGAGTTACCGAAACCCTCCGAAATCAGGAGCTACGTCTTAAACCAACTTAAAGAAGCTCCGGAACCTGAGATAGAGGATTCGCGCTGACAGTTTCTCTAGTAAGTAAGATAACCATTATTCCTTCACTTCCTCCGGCTTATAAGTCCTAATTGGTTTTAAGTTGTAATGACTTAATAACTTCATTACGTGAGGATACGTTAATACGTACTCCCAGTCTATATCAGTCACTAGTCTTTCGTCTATAGAGGAGAGTGTGGCGACGAACCTAGCGACGTTCTCATCAGACGAGAAACCTATCATTGCTGCCACGCCAAAGTCACGACCAGGTATTAACCCGGAATCCAGGAGATTTCTTAACGCTCTTAATTGCAACTCAAACCCCGTTGGTACAGCGCCCGTAAGCTTGGTGAACTCCTGCGGGTTCGTGCCCTTAAAAGAGACTCTGACGTATATATTGTTAAACCTGGATAACTCTTTAGCGTAAGCAGGCTCGGCACCAATTAATATCCCGTTAGTCTCCACTATAAAGACAAATCTAGAAGTCTCCGAGAGTCTCAGAATTTCCAGTAGGTGTTCTTTCGCGATAGTTGGTTCTCCCCCTGTTAGTCTTAAGTATCTATAACCTCTCTTAAGAGCTATCTCACTCAACCTCTCGAAAACTTTTTCAGGACTTAAGAAGAAGCCTAGGTCATGCCTGTCCCTGAAGTACCACGCCCAGCAAAACCTACACCTCAAATTACACCCTATAACGTCGGCTGAAGCAATTCCACCATACCATCTACCGCCCCTAAACCTGAAGTACTTTCTCTCCACAGAACCTCCCGAGACCCTAGTAACTAAAGACTCAACACTCCTCGAAAGCTCTAGAGGGTCGTAAAGCCTTTCATCAATCCCCATAAAGCTCTTTCCTCCTAGCCTCAAGGAGTTCCGGCTCTCTCCCCATGTACTCGGCAGCGGTCAGTAATTTAGTCTTCTTAATGTAAGGTCTTAGCAGCTCATAAAACTTGACGTAGTTTAGGTCTCTGAGTAAGTGGTGATCAATGACTAAGTGTTTTGGTGTGCACACAGATAAGTACTTTACCAACGCACGTAAAGCGGTGTCGGGATTACTGACCTCCTTCTTAGTGCCGGCGAGGTATGTAGGTGGCCCATCAACTATAACTAAGTCAGCCGGGTTTTCTATCATGAAGTTCACGGCATCATCATTAACCGGACCCTCAACATCTGAAGTAAAGAGAATCCTCTGTTCACGATCCCATATCAAGACTTGAATTACGTAACCTAACTTGGGGGTAGGTCCGTGGGGGGTAGGGCTTGAGATCTTAATGACTGTAGTGCCTTGAACGTGTGTGCTTGAGTCCGCTACCCTCACTTCCTTAGGGAGCCCGCTAATTCTCTTTAGAAACTTAGCGGCCCTAATACGTTGAGATATGTTAATGTAGTTTTTAGGGTCTTTAATAAGGACTACTTTATTCTCGTATATGTCTACAGGAACTAAGTCTCCTAAGTCGTGATGATCGTAATGATAGTGTGTCACCACTATAATTTCTGATTCGTAGGCTCGCGAAGCGATCTTATCAGCTACCTCATTAAGCCTCCTTAACTCGATGTCGTGAGGAGGTAACCCGTACCTAATAGGCGCTATGGAGACCGCCGGATCTATGAAGATAGTAACGTCTGCAGTCTCAACGAAAGTCGCCATAGATCTTATGCCAAAGCTGTCAAAACCTACCAACTCTACCCTCGTCAAGGAACACCGTCAGTGTGTTCCTAAGACCCTTCCTCAAGAGCTTCCTTAAGGAACCTCTGCGGGATCGGCTCCCTCTCCTTAATGACATCAAGTATTATAGCCGGGTAGACAGCCGTGACTCCGGGAATCCCCCTTAAGTTCTCAATTACCTTAGATAACTCCTCGGAATTCTTAGACCAGATCTCAACTAGTAGGTTATGGTCTCCTGAGGATAATGCTATGAACGTTACATCATCTCTTTCCTTAATCAACTTAATAACATCAAGCGTTTTATCTGGTGAGGTGTTGACCCCTATCACAGCCACTATATCGTAACCGAGTTTCTTATTATTCGCTATGTACGTGTATTTCTTTATGACATTATTCTCCTCAAGCTTCACCAGTCTCCTCTTCACCGCGACATCAGATATTGAAAGAACTTTAGCTATCTTAGTTATAGGCGTCCTAGCATTAACACTTAATTCTCTCAAGATTATTACGTCTTTCTTGTCTATCAGGTTACTAGGCATTTTTATCACCCTTAAGAATTTGAGTTATTGAGGTTAATATTCTCAAACGAAAACCAATCACAGAAATAACTCTTGATTAGGTATATTGAGATGATTGCTTGGTTTTTTGTTAACGCTGTATTAAGGATTTTAGCCGAAGAGGGATGAGATTCCTTCCGCTATCTCTTCTTCGCTTACTTCTTTCTCCTCTTTCTCTTCCTCAGCCTTAGCCGGAGCTGGCTGTGCTTGTTGAGGTGCTGGAACGGTTACTTGAGTAGCTGCTGGCGCGGCAGGAAGTGCAGGAGCTACGGACGCCTGCTTCAATACCTCGTCTATGTTTATTTCTTTGAGAGCGGCTACTAACATCTTGACGCGCACCTCATCTACCTTCACTCCAGCCGCGTCTAAAACCCTTCTGAGATTCTCCTCACTTATTTCTTTACCGGCTGTGTGCAGGAGCAGGGATGCATACACGTACTCCACACTTCTCCACCTCTTGATAGATGGTTAACGAGATTTTTAAGCATTTCTTAAGAGTCTTTTACGTATCCTGGAGTAGTTTATGAGTGCGGCAACGGATGAGGCCGCTCTTTCAGGCATTGGGAAAGCAGGTATCCCGGCATTATTTAACTTCTGTATTGCCCAGTAGACCTCCTCACCGCCTATGAAGGACGCTATCAGGGGTTTAGGTAGGCCGCCCAACTCCTTAATTCTCTTAATGAGCTCACCAGCTATTATTGTTGGGTCGGTCACGGCTGTTTGGCAATACACCGCTAAGACAATCCCCACGTTATTATCCAGCAGTGCTGTCATGACAGCGTCTACGTAACCCTCATTAGATATCATCCCAGTAACGTCTATCGGGTTACCTAATGAAGCAAAACCGGGTAGCTTAGGCTTAAGCACGCTAACTAGAGTCTCAGGGGGTGGTGAGAGCTGCACTCCATTCATAGATAGCGTGTCAGTTACTAAGACTCCAGCACCACCACCGTTAGTGACCACTACTAAATCCCCGTCCCTATACTCAGGTGAGTAAGAGAATGTCCTAGCCCAATCAAAAGCTTCTTCAACACTTCTAGCCTCAAGTACCCCTGTCTGCTTAAAGACAGTGGAATATATGAGTACGTTACCAGCTAACGACCCAGTGTGTGAGGCCACGGCCTTAGCCCCGACCTCGGTCTTGCCGGCCTTAATAACTATTATTGGTTTTAGGGTAGATACCTTGCGCGCGACCTCAATAAACCTCTTGCCGTCCTTAACACCCTCAAGATATATTAGAATTACCTTAGTTGTCTCGTCACCGGCAAGATATTCCAAGAGATCAGCGTCATCAATATCTGACTTATTCCCTATGCTGATAATGGTTGATACACCTATCTTCTCAACTATGGTCATCCCCATGAGAGCGATTCCTAAAGCACCTGACTGGGTTATGAACGCTATGTGACCTGGTATCACGTCTTTAGGACCGAAAGAAGCGTTTATCCTTGCAGGCGTGTACACAACACCGAATATATTCGGTCCTAAGATGCGCATGCCGTACTTCCTAGCTCTCAACACGATCTCTTCTTCAAGATCATGCCTCCCAATCTCCTTAAACCCCGAAGATATGACTACAGCTACCTTAGCCCCCTTTCTCCCTGATTCATCTATAACGTCAGGAACCATGTGAGCAGGAACGGATACTACCACCATATCTATGGTGTCAGGAATAGATGAGATACTAGGGTACACTTTCAGACCAAGTATCTCTTTAGCTTGCGGGTTTACAGGGTATATCTTCCCGCCGTAGCCGTACTCTTTAAGATTCCTTAAGATCTCGTACCCAATTTTACCGGGCTGTCTCGACGCGCCCACCACGGCTATGGATCTAGGCTTAAATAGGGCTTCCAACGTACTCATTAAACTCCCTCATAAAACACAAGATAAAAGCTTAAATAATCTTTTGAGTCAATTCAGACACATAAGATTTAAAAGCGTATATCTGAAAACATCAGACTACTTCAGAAGCGCTTCTACAAACAGCCTATCGAGTTCCTCGTTAGGAGGAGAGACGTCCCCGTACTCCGAGAATTCATCGAATTCTATCTTAACGTACGGTATTGAGAGTCTTTGAAGAACTTCTGAGTCTGCTTCCGGTACATGAATTATACTCACGTCATCGAATAAGTACCTGATCTGGGAAACTTTCCTCATCACTGCGTTACTTTTCTCATCGTAACCTAAAAACACTACTAAACGCTTCACCAAGCACCCCCAACACTAAGCTCTAACGAGCCTGCTAATCTTAAAAACACAAACCCCGCTTAAGCAGAATTCTCTCAGAAACTAGCAACTTCCTTTTTATTGTTTTAAACTAGACACATGCAGGTGGGATAATCGAGACTAGAGTGCTTAAGGTAGACCCTATAAATCCGGGTAAGGAAGTTATTGATGAGGCTGTCGAAGTACTTAAGGAGGGTGGTTTAGTAGCTTTCCCTACAGAGACGGTGTACGGTTTAGGCGCTGACTCACTTAATAAAGACGCGGTTAAGAGAATCTACGATGTTAAGGGTAGACCTCCAGACAACCCCCTAATACTGCACATTAGCGACATCAGCGAGTTAGAGGTAGTTGCTAGGGACGTCCCCTCATTAGTTTACGAATTAGCTAGTAAGGTATGGCCAGGACCCGTGACGTTCGTTCTAAGAAAGAGTGATTTAGTATTGCCTGAAGTGACTGCCGGGTTATCTACAGTGGCTGTTAGGTGTCCGGCACACCCCGTAGCACTAACACTCATTAAAGGTTTGGGGAAACCCATAGCGGCTCCAAGCGCTAACTTATCTGGAAGACCCTCACCAACTACAGCGGACCATGTTATTAAAGACCTTGCAGGGAGGATTGAAATGATTCTGGACGGTGGCGACACGTTCTTCGGTGTTGAATCAACCATAATAAACCTAACCACAGACCCTCCAGTCCTACTGAGACCGGGTCCGGTAGGCGTTGAAGACTTGGAAAAACTAGCTAACCTCAGAATATTAGTCCCTGCGTTCGCTAAGGGATTAGAAGAAGCTGGTATTGCTTTAAGTCCTGGAACGAAGTACAGGCACTACTCTCCGCAAACAACGTTAATCTTGATTGAGGCTGGTCAGTGTCTTACGCAGGCAACATATCTCGAGTATGTTAAGTCATTAATTAACGAGTACCTAAAGAAGAATTTTAAGGTCGCTGTCATGTGTAGCAGGGAAACCTGTTCAGAATACGAAAACGCTATAAGCCTTGAGATTGGTTCCAGGAATAATCTCTATGAGGTAGCTAAGAATCTTTTTAAGAAGCTCAGAGAAATTGATGAGTTAAGGGTTGATGTAGCGGTTTCAGAGAGCTTTGAGGAACGCGGCGTGGGGCTGGCCATAATGAATAGGTTAAGGAAGGCCTCAAGCAAGATAATATCCTGCGTCCCGCACGCCAAAGATAGGAAACTGCTGTAGTTGCGTGTCAGAGATACTCTGGGAAAGTCTCTAGTAACATCCCCTCAATAGTTATTGGCTTAAGGACGTCAACTAATCTGAGAGCTTCATCCAACAGGGCTTCAGAGTTACTGTATATCTCTAACAGAGTTTGGCCTTCCTTGACTTTATGCCCCCTCTTCACGTAGAGTTTCACGCCCGCACCTTTGTCTTGAGGAGCTCCGGCAGCCATAGCTATACGTGATAACGCATCGTTATAAACTCCTGTAACGTATCCGTCTATAGGTGCCTTAACCTCGACCCTATACCTACCTAAGGGTATTTCCTCAGGTTTCACGCTGGGGTTACCCCCCATAACCTCAACGATCTTTAAGAAGGTTTGGAGTGCCCTACCAGACTCAAATATCTCTAGAGCGGCTTTACGTCCGCTACCCCTAGGAGCCACGCCGGCGACCTCGAGCACGAGACCGGCTAACGCCACGGCTTTCTCTTTAACTGACATAGGTCCGTTACCCATAAGAGTCTCTAAAGCTTCACGCGCTTCTAGAGCCGGCCCTATCGCGTACCCTATTGGTTGACCACCGTAAGTTATAGCGCACCTCACGCTAAGATTTAACTTATTACCTACCTGAACGAAGAGTGAGGAGAGGTTTCTCGCCTCCTCAATACTCTCTACCTTAGCTCCCCTGCCGGTAGGGATATCTATGATTAAGTTACTCACGCTCATGCTTAATTTCTTGGATAGTATGGAGGCCACCATCTGCGACGTAGGATCAAGCTTTAACTGATGTTCGACGCGTATTAAAATATCGTCTGCCGGGGCGAGATTAAGTGTACCGCCCCAAATAATAAATCCCTTAACTTTCTTCGCTAACTCAAGGACCTCCTCCTCAGTGAATGTCACTGGAGCAAAAACCTCCATGGTATCAGCCGTTCCTGCCGGTGAGGTTATCGCTCTAGACGATGTTTTCGGGATGAAAACTCCTGCCGACGCGATTATCGGGACCGCGACTATGGATACCTTTGAATTTCCCGGAACCCCGCCGATGGAGTGAATGTCGTGGGCAGGCTCCTCAAACCTCAATACGTTGCCTGTCTCAACCATAGCTTTAGTTAAAGATACTATCTCATCAACTTCCATCCCAACACTTGTTTGAGCAGCTACGAAAGCAGCTATCTCAACATCGCCTAAGACGCCGGAGGTTATGTCTTTTATTATGGAGCGTATCTCGTCCTCACTTAATTTAATTCCCCTCAGCTTCTTCTTAATGAAATCTACTGAAGGAACCATGGAATACATGTTTAACTTGATTTTCTCCGGATTACCTAAAGCTGCTGAGACGCTTTTACTTAGTAAGACTTCCTCTCCCTCCTCCTCAGACACCACAACCCAGGCGGTAACATACTTAGAGTCACTCACTACCTTAACCCTCGAACCACCTTTCAACCCGTTAGCTAAGGCTATATTCTTAGGAATCAGAACAACTCTTAAATCCCCCGTATCCGCATCAAGGAGTCTAACTCTGAAGCTAGTCACTAGTACACACCAGCACATTACTATTTGACAACACCAGTATTTAAAGTTTAGACTGCTTAATTCATTTCCTGTTCTCGAAAAACTAGTTTCTCAACTATAGCGGGTTAGCACGTTAAGTGGATGAAGAGAAGCGTTCTACGCCCCTTACTCACCTCTTCGTTATACTTACGCACAGCCTGCCTAGACCTCAACACATATACTTCAGAACCTAATTTCTTAAACGCTTCGACAACTTCTTCATCTACCCTCATAACGCCGTCGTAGCCGGTTCCAATAATGACTACATCCACCTTCATTCCAAGAAAATCTTTCACATCCGCTAACTGGAGTCTATGACCCTCAATACGCCACCAATTACTTAAGATTCCCTCAGGGTAAATCACTATATCGTGACTATACTCACGACCACCAACTATTATCTCGCCGAAATCGTAATGCTCGATTAAGGGTTGCTTAACTATCTTAATCACCCATGCATAATTAAAGTTATGAGGTTAATAACTAGGGTGTAAAGACTTAAAACCCAAGATTCTAATGAGTTCCTCAGGCAATAACACACAGTTCTCGATCGAGATTTCTTTCGCTAGTTGTGCTGTGTAAGTAGGTAGCAGGGAATTCATCCTCAAAAGTTCTAGGTCACAGAGTATCTCCCTGGTCTCGCCGTCAGCTACTACCCTACCCGAATTCATTAAGATAACTCTCTCAGAGTACTTAGAAAGTATCTCAACGTCGTGCGTGATCAAAATCACCGTACCCCCGTTTTCTCTTAGCCTCCTCAAGAACTCAACGAACTTGATAGAATGGTACCAGTCTTGCCCAGTAGTGGGCTCATCCACAATGAAGTTCTTAGTACCGGCTAATAAGTAAGATGCTAGTAAGACCCTTAACTTAACATGCCTGGGTAGGCTAAGGACAGGTTTTTCAAGAATCTCCCTACCTATCTCCAGCTGACTCAAAACTTCATCAAACCTATCCTTAATTAAGTCTTCACCCACGTTAAGTATCCTAGGCGTGAACAGAATCTCCTCTAACACGCTCACATTAAGTAGTTGCGTGTTAATGTCTTGGGAAATGTACCCGATAATCCTTATCAGCTCTCCCCTCCTATAACGCTTCACGTCCTTCCCTTTAATCAAGACAAGACCTGAAGTAGGTTTAAGCAATCCTGCTAGACACTTAGCTAGGGTGGTCTTGCCGGAACCGTTATTCCCTAAAACACCGACGAACTCTCCCTCCCTAATTTCTAGGCTGATTGAGTCTAGGGCTCTAGTACCGTCCGGGTACTCGAAAACAAGATTTTCTGTTTTGACGAGATACATCACTACACACCCTTAAGCAACTTAATTAGATAAGTCTTCAGTAACTCATAACTTAGGTTCTCGTTTCTTAGCGAGTATCTCAGAGCTAGGTACCTCCAAATCCTCGCTAACTCAGGTATCCTGACGTAGTTTTCCAAGTCTCTGGATAGTCTCGCGAAGAAATTAGGCGGGTCATCAATTAACACTAACTTACCCCCATACATCAAGGCGATTCTAGAAAGGTAAGGCATGAAAACATCTATTTTATGCTCCACAACGATTATCGTGGCCTGATTATCCCGTCTAAGAAGTTCTATAGTCCTCACCACCTCCTCAGCTCCCGCCCAATCAAGGTTAGAGAGTGGCTCGTCAAACACTAAGAGTTTAGGTTTAGTCGCTATAGCGGTCGCTATAGCAACCCTCTGCTTCTGACCACTACTTAACTCGTAGGGTGATTTATCGAGGATCGACTCACTTAAACCAACCTGTTTTATAGCCCACGAAACCCTCTCACGTATCTCCTCGGAATCAACGCCTAAGAACCTTAGACGAAGCGCGATCTCGTCCTCAACCCGCGTGGTGAGGAACTGCATCTCAGGGTCTGATGAGACAAACCCTATGTTGCTTAACGCTCGTGAAGACTTAAGACTCACCACCTCATCACCTAAGATAAAGGCACGTCCTCTAAGCACACCTCTATAACTACCTGGTATCAACCCACACAAGATTCTCGCTAAGGTAGTCTTACCGGCGCCCGTAGGTCCTGTGATTAGCAGGAATTCTCCCTCACCCACACATAAATTAACGTTCCTCAAAACCCAGTCACTAGAATTCTCGTAAGACCACCACAAATCCTCTAGACTCACTACGCAGGGCATCCTGAAATCCCCGAGTAGCTGACTAGCATCCTGTAAATCAAGGAATTCAGCGGGTTTAGTACCCCAGTGAGTGAGAAGTAAGTGATTAGAGAAATCGATGAGATTATTATGAAGAGTATCAATAAGTCAACGAATCTGAAGCTCGCCCTATCTAGCAAGCCCTTCCCCCTAGCTAGGTCAAACCCCCTTAACTCAAGGACGTCGCTGACTTCATCTATCTTCATCAAAGTTATTGAGAAAAGCGGTAGGAGTCTGTGGAAGAAGAGGGAGGCTCTCTTAAAGAAATTGCTCCTAGAAATCTCTAAACCTCTTGAAAGCTCACCCAACTTGATCTCATCAAGCTTTACCTGGAGGTAGTACATGAATTTAAAAACGAGCCCGACGACTAAAGCTGCTCTCAAGTTAACGCCTAAGATGCTTAGGCCATTAATAACGTCTCTCATGGTAATCAAGGAGAGAGCTAGAACAACCATGAGTACCGTGGCTAAGATCTTAGAATAGATCGTCAAGCCAACCACCAAGTTCTCAGCGTAGAGTTTTAAGAAACCCGCGCAAACTAACGGGTTACGGCCTAGACCACCGCCAACGAAGAAGTAGCTAAGGATTATGATTAGGAGAAACCCTAGCAAAACTCTTAAGTAGTTGGTTACGGCACTCAACCTGATCTTAGAAAGCTTGAAAATTGTTAACACCGTGAAAACTAAGAGTAAGTTGAGCTCGAGAAGATTTCCTAATAAAGTGTACAGAGCAGCGAACATCAGTAACGAGAACTTAGTTACGGGGTTTAAGTTAAGCAGAGCTGAGGTCGAGTTTACGTAGCCTGTTATGGTTCTCACACTACGCTTTCCTGACTTACCTTCTACCTTAACTAAGCTAGCCACCTCTTACAGAACGCTCTATGAGAGATAATAACCGGAGTTAGCCCCTTAAGTAGAGGTGCCCCCACAACCAGTACAGGTATTACGTTGCCCACAAACCATGAGATCATGACCACGAAGTATATGTCGCTGGTCACGAAGCCCCACGCACTCATCGCTGAAGCACCCAAGAACGCTCCAAGCAGGTTATTCAAGATAACGCAAGATAAAGTAAAGTGCACCCAATCACCGGGTTTCTTAAGTGCAGGATCAACCCTGAAGAACCTAAAGTATGTTGCTGGGATAAGTGATTGCACCAGATTTGCCGGGAGGAGGGAAAGACTGATGGATATTGGGATACCACCTACTAAATCGCCGACTATCGGAAAGAAAACACCTGCTAAGACCCCCCAGAAACCAAACCATATACCTCCAACAACTTGAACCACCACCGCTAAGTAGAACCAGGAGACCCCGTAACCTACTTGAAGAAAGCTGCTCAAGGTAGCGGATAAAGCGCCTAGAGCAGTTAAGAACACAAAGATAACGACGTGTACCACACCCCAAGACCTTACCTCCCCTTCCCTCAAATCCCACACACTCACTTGAGCATCACCTCGTTAAAGACGCTAATCAATTAAATAATGAAAGCCAAACCAAAAGGGAGTGTTCTTATATGGTCGGTTCTCACGTTAGATAACTGTTTTCTTCAATGTCTCGTACGTCCTCTGATAAGTCTCTAACATATCTCTACTTAGCGATGGTTTAATCGCCTTCATGGCTTGGAGGAAGTACTTCATGCTTATTGGTCTAGGCTCGAATTTCTCACGTAATGCTAGCATGACAGCCTCCCTAACCAATGCTTCTAAGTCAGCACCGGAATAGCCTTCAGTCATATCAGCTAGCTTCTCTAGATCCACGTCCTCAGCTAGAGGAACTTTCCTAACATGAACCTTAAGTATCTGCAGCCTGCTCTTCCTATCGGGCGGTGGAACAAAGATTATTCTATCGAATCTTCCAGGCCTTAATAAGGCGGGATCTAATATGTCAGCACGGTTCGTAGCAGCAATCACCACAACATTTTTAAGGGTTTGTATGCCGTCCATCTCAGCGAGCAACTGATTAACTATCCTGTCAGTAACCCCGGAATCCGTTCTAAAGCCTCTTGCAGGCGCTATTGAGTCTATTTCGTCGAAGAATATTATTGCTGGTGCTACTTGTCTTGCTTTTCTGAATATTTCTCTTATTGCTTTTTCTGATTCTCCTACCCATTTGCTTAGTATTTCAGGTCC
>CAZWSU010000073.1:0-12762 GCA_964636755.1 uncultured Desulfurococcaceae archaeon | reverse complement strand
CTACGGGTTAAAAGCCCGCCGCTCTACCTGGCTGAGCTACGGGCCCAACCCACTCATTTTATATTTATTAACTCCTTTAAAACTTTATTGATTTGGTCGAGGTTAAAAGCTTAAAATGTGTGTTCTAGTTTTCTTGTTTAGCGGAGGAAATCGGTGGGGAAATAGATGAGTGAGAAACCTAAGTTTAAAATACTAGAGCACGAGCTGGTTCCTGAACACGAGGTTTTAAAACCTGAGGAGGCTATTGAGGTCTTGAGGTCTCTCGGAGTTAGGCCTGAGCAACTGCCGTATATTAGGGCTTCAGATCCGGTTGCTAGAGCTATAGGGGCTAAGCCCGGCGACATAGTTAAGATAACACGTAAGTCTCCTACAGCCGGTAGGATAGTTGTTTACAGGTTCGTTATAGCTGGGTGATTGGGTTGGAGGATCCGGTCAAGTTAGATAAGGAGGTTCGTTGGTTACTTGTGGAGTCTTTTCTTAAGGAGAAGGGTCTCGTGAAGCAACACCTCGATTCCTACAACACCTTCGTGACTTCAGGGATTAAGAAGATAGTTAAGGAGTTAGGCAGGGTTGAGATAGCTCACCAGAAGATATACCTGGAAGTCATCGACGTCAAGATCGGTGAGCCGGAGCTTAGGGAGATTGAGGGCGCTGTCATAAGAGGTTTAGAGAACCTAAACCCAACAATCGCCAGGATCCGTAACTTGACGTACAGCGCGCCCATGTATCTCACAATAGCTATACACGAGGACGGCTTCGAACATGTAGAGGATAATGTTCCGTTAGGGTTTATGCCGGTAATGATTAGGTCAGTGCTAGACCCTACGAGTAGGCTCAGTAAGGAGGAGCTCATTAGGTATGAGGAGGACTGGAGAGATCCCGGGGGTTACTTCATAATAAACGGGTCTGAGAGGGTTATAGTGGGTCAGGAAGACTTAGCACCTAACAGAGTATTAGTTGATTACGGTAGGGAGGCTTCCTCAATAACTCACACCGCTAAAGTAATCTCAGCTTCCGCCGGGTACAGAGTCCCGATAATACTTGATCGCTTGAAGGACGGGACACTCACCATCAACTTCCCCTCAATACCTCAGAAAGTCCCCTTCGTGATCATGATGAGAGCGTTAGGCCTGGAAACAGATATGGAGATAGCCTTAGCTGTTTCCCCAGACCCTGAAATACAGAAGGAGTTAATCCCCTCTCTCTACGCTGCTAGAGAGATCAGAACCCAGGTTGAGGCGCTAGATTACCTGGCCTCAAGAGTCACTATAGGGATCACAGATCCTGAAGCTAGACGTAACAGGGTCCTTCAGATACTCGACATGTACTTTATGCCTCACTTAGGTAACACCCCGAATACCAGGATCCTTAAAGCCCTCTACTTAGGTCAGATGGCCTGTAAGTTGATAGAGTTGGTTCTGGGTAGGAGGAAACCAGACGATAAAGACCACTACGCTAACAGGAGATTGAGGTTAGCCGGTGATTTAATGGCTCAGCTCTTCAGGGTTGCTTTCAAGGCCTACATGAAGGACTTAAGGTATCAGGTAGAGAGGTATAGGCTTACTAAGGGGAGGAGGCTCTCTCTGAGAGCGCTGGCTAGACCTGACATAGTCACTGAGAGACTTAACTACGCTTTAGCTACAGGTAATTGGGTAGGTAATAGAACGGGGGTTAGTCAAATACTTGACAGGACTAACTGGATTTCCATGTTGAGTCACTTGAGGAGGACCGTAGCCCCGTTGAGTAGAGGTCAGCCGCATTTCGAGGCTAGAGATCTACACCCAACTCAGTGGGGGAGGATATGCCCCTTCGAAACCCCTGAAGGACCTAATTGTGGTTTAGTTAAGAATCTAGCTCTCTCAGCTTATATCACTGCAGGAGTGGAGGAATCCTCCGTCATACCACACATCCTCGAACTCGGTGTAATGAGCTTGCTCGAGGTTTACGAGAGGCTTAGGAAAGGCGATGAGGAACTTATGGAGAGAGTGACTACCTACGCTAAGGTCTTTCTAAACGGTACTTTAATAGGGTATTACCCCAAGGAGGACGCTTACGAGTTAGTGAATAGTTTGCGGAGGTTGAGGAGGTCCGGGAAGCTACATCACGAGGTAAACGTCTCTTACGTAAGGACCGAGTATATAAACGAGGTGCACATAAATTGCGATAGTGGGAGGGTTAGGAGGCCCTTACTAGTTCTGGAGAAGGGTAGGGTGAGGATAAGTAGTGATGTTGTGGAGAAGCTTAAATCCGGCAGTATCACGTTTAGCGACTTAGTCAGTATGGGCATCGTTGAGTACCTGGACGCTGAGGAGGAAGACAACGCGTTGATAGCTTTAGATCCTGAAGAGGTAACCCCGAAGCATACGCACTTAGAGCTCTATCCACCATCGATCCTAGGCGTTGCTGCTGTTTTAATTCCTTACGCTAACCACAATCAATCACCTCGTAACGCGTATGAGGCAGCTATGGCTAAGCAAGCAGTTGGTTTGAACGCCGCTAACTTCCACTTAAGGTTTGATAGTAGGGCTCACTTCCTGCACTACCCACAGAAACCTGTCGTGCAGACCAGGTTCTTAGACTTGATAGGGTTTAACTCAAGACCTGCTGGACAGAACTTCATAGTTGCGGTGCTTTCGTTCACGGGCTATAACATGGAGGACGCCGTCATAGTGAATAAATCTTCTGTTGAGAGAGGGCTTGCTAGGTCAACCTTCTTCAGGGACTACAGTACTGAGGAACTCAGATATCCTGGTGGTCAAAGAGACATCATAGGGATCCCGGACATTAAGGTGAAGGGCTATAGGGGTAAGGAGAACTACGAGTTCTTGGATGAGGACGGTATAGTGCCTCCCGAGGTCGACGTGGTCTCGGGTAAGGTTCTCATAGGCAAGACATCGCCCCCGAGATTCCTGGAGGAGTACAGGGAGTTCGGCTTGGTTGGTGAGGCTAGGAGGGACTCCTCAGTTAGTTTGAGGCACGGTGATAGAGGGATCGTGGATACTGTGGTGGTGACTGTTGACGGCGAGGGTAATAAGTTCATAAGGGTTAAGGTGAGGGATTTAAGAATTCCTGAGATAGGAGATAAGTTCGCGTCAAGACACGGGCAGAAAGGTGTGATAGGCTTGTTAGTTCCTCAGTACGACATGCCGTACACGTTTGAGGGCATAACACCCGACTTGATAATTAACCCGCACGCGTTACCCTCCAGGATGACGGTAGGTCAGTTGATTGAGTCTATAGCCGGTAAGGTAGGTTCTCTCAGGGGCAGGACTGTTGACGGCACGCCCTTCTTCGGTGAGAATCCCGAGGATTTGAGGAGGGAGCTCTTGCTGTTTGGTTACCCGCACGACGGCACTGAGCCCATGTATGATGGTAGGACGGGCGAGCTAATATCAACCCCTGTGTTCATAGGGGTCGTGTATTATCAGAGGCTACATCATATGGTAGCGGATAAGCTACACTCGAGGTCTAGAGGTCCTGTGCAGTTGCTGACCAGGCAGCCTACTGAAGGCAGGGCTAGGGAGGGAGGCTTACGTTTCGGTGAGATGGAGAGGGACGCGATAATAGGTCACGGTGCTACGATATTGCTTAAGGAGAGGCTTCTGGATAGCTCGGATAAATACACTATATATGTATGTGAGAAGTGTGGGCTTCTAGGATGGTTTGACAGGAATAAGGGTAAGTACGTGTGTCCCGTACACGGTGAGGAGGGTAGCATAGTCTCCGTCGAGGTTTCTTACGCGTTTAAGCTATTGCTGCAGGAGATGATGAGCATGCTAATATACCCCAAGATAATACTTAAGGAGAAGTTCTCGGGTGAGTGATCATGGTCGCTGAGAAGGAGATAAGGAGTATTAAGTTCGGTATACTGTCGCCGGACATGATAAGGAAGATGTCGACGACCGCTATAGTGACTCCCGACGTCTACGACGAGAACGGCATGCCTGTTAAGGGAGGTGTTATGGATCCTAAGCTGGGCGTCATAGAGCCGGATCAGAGGTGTGAGACGTGTGGTAATAAGCTGGCTCTTTGTCCCGGACACTTCGGCAGCCTCGAGCTCGCTAGGCCAGTCATACACATAGGGTTCGTTAAGCACATTTACGAGTTGCTTAGAGCTACGTGCAGGAAGTGTGGGAAGCTTAAGATACCGGAAGACGAGATCGAGAGATACTTGAGGTTGTTGGAGAAGTTAAAGAATAGGTGGCCTCAGCTAGCTGAGTCCCTCTCAGAGTACGTGAAGAGGAAAGCTATGAAGGTTTACGAGTGCCCCCACTGTGGTGAGAGGCAGTACAGGATACGTTACGAGAAACCCACCACGTTTATCGAGGAGGGTCCTCTTGGGAAGCTGACGCCCACTTTCATTAGGGACTGGCTTAGCAGGATTCCTGACAGACACTTAAGGGTTATGGGTTACGATCCTGAGACCGCGCACCCGGCGTGGGCCATAATAACTGTTCTGCCTGTGCCGCCGATAGCGGTCAGGCCCTCAATACTTCTTGAGACCGGCATAAGAGCTGAGGACGACCTAACTCATAAGTTGGTTGACATAATAAGGACTAACGAGAGGCTTAAGGAAGCTATAAACGTGGGGTCCCCTGAGATAATAATAGAGGATTTGTGGGACCTACTCCAATACCATATAACAACATACATAGATAATGAGGTTCCCGGCGTCCCGCCGGCTAAGAGGAGGTCTGGGTCTCCTTTAAGGACCTTAGCCCAGAGGCTTAAGGGTAAGGAAGGTCGTTTCAGGAATAACTTGTCGGGTAAACGTGTTGATTTCTCTGCCAGGACCGTGATATCCCCTGATCCGTACTTAAGTATCAATGAGGTAGGGGTTCCCGTCGAGGTCGCCATGAACTTGACAGTGCCTGTGAGGGTGACTCCGTGGAACGTGGATGAATTGAGGAGGTATGTGCTGAACGGGCCTTTCAAGTATCCTGGAGCTAACTACGTCATAGAGCCTAACGGGCGTAGGCTAGATCTCAGGTATAATAAGGACTTGAAGGCTGTTGCTGAAGCTCTGAAACCTGGTTTCGTAGTTGAACGTCACTTAATAGACGGTGATATAGTTCTCTTTAATAGGCAGCCCTCACTCCACAGGATGTCGATAATGGCGCACGTGGTGAAGGTGCTTCCGGGCAGGACCTTCAGGCTTCACTTAGCTGTCTGCCCGCCTTACAACGCGGACTTCGACGGGGATGAGATGAACTTACACGTCCCTCAAACCCCTGAGGCTCAGGCTGAGGCACGCATGTTGCTCCTGGTTCAGGATCACATACTTTCGCCGAGGTATGGCGGGCCTATAATAGGGGGTATTCAAGACTACATTAGTGGTGGGTACCTGCTCTCGTCTAAGGCTACTTACCTAACTAAGGACAGGGTTTCAGATCTTCTCGCTAGCATAAACTACGAGGGCGAGATACCTGAGCCAGCCATACTGGCTCCGAAGCAGGCCTGGCTTGGTAAGCAGATAATCAGCTTACTCCTCCCGGAGGACTTCAACTTCGCTAAGGAAGCTAAGATCTCTAGTGGTTTGTTCAAGTGTCAGGACGAGGAGTGTTTCTGGGATTCCTACGTCTTAGTCAAGAAGGGGAAGTTCTTGATGGGCGTGATAGATAAGAACTCTATAGGTGCTCAACAGCCTGAGTCCATGCTGCATTACCTAATCATGGAGTACGGGTCCAGCTTCGGGAGACAGTTCATGGACAGGGCTTTCAAGCTCTTCTTAAGGTTTATTGAGATGAGGGGGTTCACGATGACTTTAGACGATATACTGATACCTGAGCACGCTTACGAGGAGATCAGGGAGGTTTATAAGAAGGCTTTAGAGGAAGTTAATAAGGCTCTCAAGCTTTACGAGGAGGGGAAGCTGGAGGTTACTCCCGGGCGAACACTTGAGGAATCGCTGGAGCTTAAGATACTCGAGATATTGTCTAAGGCTAGGGATGAGGCTGGCGAGATCGCCGTTAAGTACCTTAACCCATTCAATAACGTCTTCATCATGGCTAAGACAGGCGCTAGGGGGAGCGCTCTGAACATTACTCAGATGGCCGCTATGCTGGGTCAGCAATCCGTCAGAGGTGAGAGAATACATAGGGGCTACATGAACAGGACCCTACCCTTCTTCGAGAGAGGCGATATAGGACCTGAGGCGAGAGGGTTTGTTGTGAACTCATTTGTTAAGGGGCTCACACCGATAGAGATGTTCTTCCACGCGGCCGGTGGTAGGGAGGGCTTGGTAGACACCGCCGTCAGAACTTCGCAGAGCGGCTACATGCAGCGTAGGCTCATAAACTCGTTGCTAGACGTAGTTGTGGAGTATGACGGGACTGTGAGGGCAGCGTACGGGGACTTAATACAGTTTAGGTATGGTGAGGACGGGGTAGATCCTAAAAACACTTCCTTCGGTAAGGCAGTGAATGTTGATAGGATAGTTAAGAAGCATGTGGGGTGGAAGATAGGATGAAGAAGTCTAAGCAAGGGAAGACTAAGCAGGGGAAGGCGTCGCGTAAGAAGAGTAAGAGTAAGGTTAAGCCACCTACAACTAAGGCAGAGGAGATTCTGGAGAAGGTTGCCGAGCCTTACCACGTCATAAGTGGTTTGATGAGTAGGGTTGGGGTAGTTCCGGAGCTCGCTGACGAGATAAGGAAGAGTCTTCTGAACCTGTACGTTTTCCAGGGTGTTACTCAGGAGGAGGCTCTCCTCAAAGAGTTGACCAGGTATAACGAGGTAGCTCTTAAGATTAAGGAGTTCTTGGAGCCGGTCAAGGATTACGTTCCTGAAGCCATCTACAACGAGATGTTGCTGACTCTCTTCAAGTATCGCGTTAAGCACGACTTAAGCGATTCTGAGTTAGCTACTATAGTGGATGACTGTGTCAGGACCTACCTGCACTCACTGGTTGATCCAGGAGAGCCTGTGGGCACTGTGGCTGCGCAGTCTATAGGTGAGCCGGGCACCCAAATGACTTTAAGAACGTTCCACTTCGCTGGGGTTAGGGAACTGAACGTGACTTTAGGTCTGCCTAGACTTATCGAGTTGGTGGATGCTAAGAGGGTTCCCGAGACCCCCATGATGGAGATACACTTGAGTGAGGAGTTTAAGTATGATGAGGCTAAGGCTAGGGAGGTGGCTAGGAAGATAGAGTTGACTACATTAGAGACCGTGACTAGGTCGGCGGACATAGATCTCTCTGAGATGAAGCTCTTCATAGAGTTAGACCCTGAGATGCTTTACGATAAAGGTGTCACGCCTGACGAGGTCGTTAAGGTATTGTCTAAGGGTAAGTTGCTTGCCGGCAAGGTCAGCGTCTCTGAGGAGAACCCTTACCTAATCGTTATCGAGATACCTAAGAGTTACAGTGACGTCATCAAAGCACAGAAATTCAGGGACAGGTTGCTAAAGGTTAAGATTAAGGGATTGAAGGACATCAAGAAGGTAATACTTCAGAAGAGGAGGGATCAGGAGACTGGGAAGGAGTACTACGTCCTCATTACCTCAGGCTCTAACTTAGACGCCGTGTTGAGGATAGGGGGTGTTGATCCTAGGAAGGTGAGGACGAACAGTATTCACGAGATAGAGGAGGTTCTAGGTATTGAGGCTGCTAGGGAGGCCTTGATAAGGGAGATCAAGAATACCTTGAATGAGCAGGGTCTAGACGTTGATTTAAGACACGTCATGTTGGTTGCCGACATGATGACTAGATCGGGTTCTGTGAGACCTATAGGCAGGCACGGGGTTGTCGGTGAGAAGCCCAGCATCCTGGCTAGAGCAGCTTTCGAGGTCACTGTGAAGAACTTGTTTGACGCGAGTATTAGGGGGGAGACAGACCAAATAGTCGGGGTTACGGAGAACGTTATCATAGGGCAGTTAGCACCTATCGGGACTGCCTTGGTAGAGCTTAAAATGAATCCTATGAAAATTAAAGCATTGGTAAAGAGAGAAGAGGGGTGATGTTGGGTGTCTCAGGAAGTCTCTTTAGAAAACTCTATAAAGCTCCTTTACAAGACTGGGAAGGTTGTTTTAGGTTCTAGGAAGTCTGTTAAGTTGGTTAAGTCCGGTAAGGCGGTGGGCGTGGTCTTAGCTAGTAATATCCCTAAGCACGTGGTCGAGGACTTCATATACTACGCTAAGCTAGGTAACGTCAAGATAATTCGCTATGCTGGCAGCAGTTACGAGCTCGGGGCTTTGCTAGGTAAGCCTTTCCCGGTCTCGGCGATCGCTATTATAGATCCTGGCGACTCAAATATTTTAGAGGTGGGTGAACAGTAGGTGCCCGTGAAGTTAACAGGGGATGAGTTGAAGTACATAGCTCTCTTAGGGGATATCACGGGCGTTACCGCTAAGGACTGCGTAATCGATGACGAAACTAACACCATCATATTCATAGTGCCTCCGGGGACCGCGGGTCTCGTAGTGGGATTTAAGGGCAGGAACGTGAAGCAACTTGCTAAGATGCTTGGAAGGCGTGTGGAGATCGTGGAGTGGGCTGACACGCTCGAGGACTTCGTTAAGAATTTATTCTTGCCGGCGAGGGTGATAGGTGTTAGGCTTAACAAGCTTAAAGACGGTAAGAAGGTTTTGCTGATTAAGGTCTCGCCGGAAGATAAGGGTATAGCGATAGGGAAGAACGGCAAGAACGTTAATAAAGCGAGGAAGATTCTTAAGAGGTACTACGACATCGACTCAATCACGGTGTCCTAGGGGTCTCTCTTAGCTGATTGAATGCTTATAAGTGGTTTTCAGATTATCTAAATCAGGTGGTGAATGGGTGCCGGGTAGTAAAGCGCCTAAAGGTCTCTACGCTGCCAGGAAGTTGAGGCTGAAGAGACTTAAGTTCCGTTGGAGTCAGAGAGAGTTCAGGATAAGGATTCTTAGACTTAAGGAAAAGCACGACCCCTTAGAAGGAGCCCCCATGGCTAGAGGGATAGTCTTAGAGAAGGTAGGTATTGAGTCACGCCAACCTAACTCTGCTTTAAGGAAGTGTGTTAGGGTTCAGTTAGTTAAGAACGGTAAGGTAGTCACGGCGTTCGTCCCTCAAGACGGTGGGATTACGTTCATCGACGAACACGACGAGGTGATAATCGCTGGCATAGGCGGTACCCTAGGTAGGTCTATGGGTGACTTACCCGGGGTTAGGTATAAGGTGATAATGGTTAACGGGGTCTCCTTAGACGCCCTACTTAAAGGGAAGAAGCAGAAGCCTCTTAGGTAGGTTTCCCTCACTCTTCTTCTAGGAAGTCGTCATCGTTTAACGGGTTTAACGCCTTAGATATCTCTAGGACTTCCTTAGTCACGTAGATGGGTTTGTTGAATATGAGAGAAACGAATATCGCGTGACTCGGTATCATCTTCTTCTTTAGTGTAACCCCGTTTATCTTTATGTGTATTGAGGCGTTGTAGACCCCTCTGCTAACGTCATATGAGTCTATGACTACTCTCTTAATAGAGTTCCTTATCTCCCTCAACTTAGGGGCTAGGAGCAGGAGGACGTCGTAGATGGACTCTCTCCCATTATTTACCGGGTTAGGTAGTTCCTCGCCAGCTGGGTTATTCAATCTCTCTATCGCTTTAGCTACCTCTAGAGGAATGTTGTAGAGCGTGAATACCTCGTCGTTTTCTAAGTAACAGTGGAGAGCTGCTATCTCGATAAACTCTTCTAGGTCACTCATCAGCACTGGCTCCACCCCCACAACCCTCAGCAACCTACCCTCACTCTCTTCTCCCACTAGCTCATCACCTATTGAGCGTTGGTGTTACGAGCACACGACACGCTCCGAGCTCTCTTGTTGTTAGAGAATATAAACTTTAGTTTCAAGCGTGGCTTTAGGTTAATTGCATTGATTTTTCATTAGTTCCGGTAGTTCTTGTATGGGTTAGAGAAATCTTTATAAGTCTTTAAATATGTTTAGGTTAGGTTGAAGGAAATGGGGGTCGAAGAAGCGAGTATAATGTCTGTTGAGGTAAAACTTTTCGGTAGGTGGGGTTTCGAGAACATAGTTGTTAGGGATCCTAGCCTGAAGAAGTATATATCTCTAAAGCCTGTTTACGTTCCGCACACTGGCGGGAGGCACGAGCATCAGAGGTTTGGTAAGGCTAACGTGCCCATCGTTGAGAGGCTGATTAATCAGTTGATGAAGCACGGTAGGAATACCGGTAAGAAGCACCTAGCTTACAACATAGTTAAGAGGGCTTTCGAGTTAATAGAGCTTAAGACTAAGGAGAACCCTCTGCAGGTTCTTGTTAGAGCTATTGAGAATGCCGGTCCTCGTGAGGAGACTACTAGGATAATGTACGGCGGTATCGTGTATCACGTTGCCGTAGATGTTTCACCGCTTAGGAGGGTGGACTTAGCTCTCAGGTTCATGACCGACGGGGCTAGGGAATCCGCGTTCAGGTCTGCTAAGTCTATCGCCGAGTGCTTGGCTGAGGAGATCATAGCTGCCGCGAATAACGACCCTAAGAGCTACGCGATATCTAAGAAGGAGGAGATCGAGAGAATAGCTCTGAGTTCTAGGTAAAACATATTTTTAAGTAAGTTCGTAAAATTTTATAAGGTGTGTGGTAGTATCTATGTGATGTAAGGTGAGGATGTATGAGTAGGCCGAAGAAAGAACACATGAATCTGGTGGTAATAGGTCACGTAGACCACGGCAAGAGCACGTTAGTAGGTCACATGCTACTTAAGCTAGGAGCTCTCGACCCCAAGATAGTTAAGGAGGTTGAGGAAGCAGCTAAGAAATCCGGTAAGGAGTCTGAGAAGTATGCGTGGTTCCTTGACAGGTTGAAGGAGGAGAGGGAGAGAGGTCTCACGATAGCTCTCAGCTTCATGAAGTTCGAGACCCCCAAGTATTACTGGACAATCATTGACGCGCCAGGACACAGAGACTTCGTTAAGAACATGATTACCGGCGCTAGCCAGGCTGACGCAGCGTTATTAGTGGTCTCCGCGAAGACAGGAGAGTTTGAGGCCGGGATGAGTAGGGAAGGGCAAACTATGGAGCACATAGTGTTGGCTAGGACTATGGGTATCGATCAGGTAGTGGTAGCGATAACTAAGATGGACATAACTGAACCGCCCTTCAGTAAGGACAGGTACCTCAAGATAGTTGATGGTTTGAAGAAGTTCATGAGAGGTCTTGGTTATAAGGTGGAGACGATACCGTTCGTCCCAGTATCTGGGTGGTTAGGTGAGAACCTAGTAGACAGGTCTCCTAACATGCCTTGGTATAACGGGCCAACCCTAGTTGAGGCTCTAGACTCTACACAACCACCGCCTAAGCCCATCGACAAGCCTCTCAGAATACCTGTTCAGGAAGTGTACTCGATAACTGGTGTAGGCACGGTGCCTGTAGGCAGGGTTGAGACAGGTAGGTTGAGGGTTGGTGACACGGTAGTCTTCATGCCTGCCGGTGTTTCAGGGGAGGTCAGGTCTATAGAGATGCATCACGAGAAAATGGAGGAGGCTTTGCCAGGCGACAACATAGGGTTTAACGTGAAGGGCGTTTCGAAGACTGACATAAAGAGGGGTGACGTGGCCGGGCACCCGCAAAACCCGCCGACCGTGGTTAAGGAGTTCACCGCCAGGGTCTACGTAGTTTACCACCCGACAGCTATTCACGTAGGTTACACACCGGTAATACACGCCCACACGGCGTCGGTAGCTGCCAGAATAACTGAAATCGTCGGCAAGCTAGACCCTAAGACAGGTCAGATAGCTGAGAAGAACCCGCAATTCATTAAAGTCGGTGAGTCAGCTATAATGAAGTTCCAGCCCATAAAGCCTATGGTGATAGAGAAGTACAGCGATATACCGCAGCTAGGAAGATTCGCTATGAGAGACATGGGCAAAACAGTCGGCATCGGTGTGATAATAGACGTAGTACCGGCTGAGATAAAGAAGTAAGGTTACTAAATTCGCAGGGTAGCTTTAATGGTCTCGAAAGCTCGAATAAGGCTTTGGAGCAGTAACATAGACCACCTAAACGAGGTAACCTCCAACCTAGTTGAGATAGCTAAGAAAGCAGGTGTGAGGGTCAGAGGTCCCGTCCCCTTACCAACTAAGCGCTTAGTAGTACCGCTATTGAGATTACCTCACGGGGAAGGAACGAAAGTCTATGAGAAGTGGGAGATGAGGATACATAAGAGGTTAGTAGACATAGACGCAGACGAGAGAGTTATGCGTCAAATAATGAGGATAAGAATACCTGACGACGTATACATTGAAGTAGAGTTAGTCAGATAACACGCAACACCCGTCCTAAACTAACAACGTTTTCTCTAAACGAAAACATGTCAGCTTTAAATTTCTAGTAGCAAATAATTTAATTGGCCGGGGTGCCCGAGCGGTCTAAGGGGCTGGCCTTGAGAGCCAGTGGGGGAATCCCCGCGCGGGTTCAAATCCCGCCCCCGGCGCTATTTTCATATTTCAAGTCGGCTACATGAAGCGATACATAAAGCATAAATAACGCCTGTGACGATCTAAGGCAAGGAGTGCTAAGCTTGGATCAACGCTTCGATCACTCGATTTATCGAAGATCCCCAATGATAAGAGGTACAGGATTCTGAGAAATATTAGGAAGACCATGGAGTTCTTGGGGGTAATGCTACGATAAGTGCTACATGCTCTATAAGCTTGTGTTTGAACTTGATACTAGTTGAGCTACACTATACATGTCCCCAAAACCCTCAAGCCTAATGAGGATGTTGAGATAATTAAAATAGACTTAGTGGTGGGGGCTGGGGTGGGGGCCTGCTATT
>CAZWSU010000072.1:0-3426 GCA_964636755.1 uncultured Desulfurococcaceae archaeon | reverse complement strand
CCCGATGATAGGGATCGGTTTTTAACTCTTCTTTAATTCCGCTCTAGCCCCCTATTAGTCATAACTTAAGATTCACAGGCTCTTCATGCCTGAAGGACCTGCTCCAAAAGACTGAGCAGGTATTCAAGGGTAGTTGCCTCGATAATCTATGCTCCCTAAGATCTAATATTTTTGTCTTGCTTACGTGGTTCTTAAACTAAATCCCTAAATATCTTAACCACTCTATTAGCGATTGTTGTTGGGTCGTGGTTACGTATCACGTACTCGTATTCTCTCCTCCAGAGTTTCTCGTCTGCGTTTATTATTGCTTCCGCTATTTCTTCCTCGTTTCTTAAGTCTTTTAGCGGGAAGTCTCTGTATTCTTGGTATTGTGATGATACGTACGTTATGACCGGTCTGCCGCAAGCTATTGCTTCTAGGGAGACCATCCCGAGGGATCCTAGCTTGAATCTATCTATGACTACGTCGGAGTTCCAGTAGTATTGGTTGAGTTTGTCGTGAGGGGTTTTCGGGAGTATGTTGACTCGCACGCCTAGCTTCTCAGCTAGTCTCAACGTCTTGTCTAGGTCTTTGCCGTAAGCTATGATGCTGACGCTCACCTCGTTCCTCACCCTACTCAAAGCTCTAATCGCTATGTCAGTTCCTTTAACCACCCAGTTAGAGTCGGAAGCTATGAGCACTCTCTTCCTCTCACCGCCTTCCTGAGGTGGTTTCGGGTAGAAGAGCTGGAGATCTACTGGGTTGGGGAGGTACTCGGCATCCTCCCTGAACCTTCTCGCACCCTCAATTATGTCCGGCGTGCTCACTAAGACCTTATCACATTTCCTCAGATTATACTTGACTACCCTACCCCATAGGGGGTGGTTTAAGGTCGTCCTAACATCACTCCCGTGTGCGTGACCGATCAACGGTCTCTTACCGAGCCTCAACCCAATATAGCAGTCTTGAAGTAGGTAATGCACGTGGTATACGTCGGCATCAGTCCTCAAAATCTTGTAGGCTATGCCGAAAGTCTTACTCCAGAAACCCCTACCCCTCCTCACATACCTCACAACAACATCCCCGGGAAGGTACTTACCTATCGTCTCGCCGACGAACACGCAATCATTTATCATAGCTACAATCAACGAAACACACCTAAAGAATGTGTGTAGGAATAAAAGAAAAGCTTAATGCTTCCATTAAAGAAAATCAAGAACTAGCACCGACCTAAAATACGGTGCTTGATTAAATTGAAAAATCGTGGTAGTGTTTACTTCTCCTGGGTTGCAGCCCTTACTTCTTGAGGATTTCCTTAGCGATTTCGTAAGCTTTTATGCTGTAAGCTAGTGCCGGTCCCCCACCCATGCATACAGCTACCTTAATAGTGTCTAGTATCTCGTTCATAGTAGCTCCCGCGTTGATTGCTTCAGCGCAGTGCCATAGTATGCATGGCTCGCACCTGATAGCTATACCTATAGCTAGAGACATCAACTCCTTAGTCTTCTTGTCCAGTGTTTTAGTCGCTTCCGCTTTCTCTACGTATTCTGCGAATGTAGCTAGCTCCGGAGCGTTATTAATTAACTCACTCAACTCCTTCCTAAGCTCCTCAAGTCTAGATAAAGACATGAAGACACCCCGAAATAATCATCCACGACATGTTAAAAAGTTTTAACTATGGAGTAAGGCTCTATGAAAACTGAAACAGCCCTACATATAAGGTTATCCGCTAACCCAACATACAGAGACTTCATGAACATCGTGAGGGGATCTCTGGGGGCTTCATGAGAAGGCATGCCCTGCCACACGGGAAGGTCGCGGAGATTCTACACGTGTTAGCGGGTTATCAATATCTCCGTCGCTGATCTTTGTGGACGTGGCTTAGAGAGGGCTTTCTCGAAATTGTATAGTTTCCCCTCCTCTCCTTAGGCTTCACGTTAAACAACGTGAGTGCCCTACCCCAAGTAGACTTGAGGGTACCACAAGCTAATAAGCTTTAACCTCTCAGCAGAACATAAACTTAGAGCACCTATGGCTTGACGCGGGATTGCCACACAATACTTAAGAAAGCACCATCCTTGCAACCTCCTCTAAAGCTTTCTCGACTACTCCCCTAGACTTCTCCAGGCTACCAACAACGGAGAAGTCCATGACCACGCTATACCCGCGTTCCTCAAGGTATTTCCTGAGTTTCTCCGAGTACTTAATGTTCAGAGCTGACGTCGTGTAGCAGACCACGGGGGCTCTCAATTTGCCCTTATGCTTGTTGATGAAGTGTTTGATCACGGGCGTGGGCCGACCAGACCAGATAGGGGTCCCGATGAACACTAGGTCGTAGGCGTCGGGTTTAAAACCCTCATCACCACCGTATTCAGCGAACCCCCTGAAAACAGTGTCAAAAATTAAACGCGGGTTAAGGTGAAGAGGCCTCGCATACTCACGCAGAGCCCTCAACTCAAAAACGTCAACACGGAAACCCCTACCAGAAAGCCACCCAACAATAAACTCGGAAACAGCGCGCGTAATACCTGTCCTACTATAATAAACCGAAGCAACAACCAAACCAAACACCCAGCAAATAAAAACAGGTAAAAACCTAAAAGAGTTATTAAGGACGTGAAAAGCGAACACAATACGCTTCAAGATAATGACTTTAGATAATCTTACTAATCCTTATTAGCTAGAATAAACAAGAAGCCTTAAGCAAAAGTTGGCTTCTTTCATAAATTCTCTGTAGAAATGGAAAAGTAGTCTCTATTACGTTATCTTTGGTTTATCTATACCTCATAGATACGGCAACAAGTTCCCCGCCTGTGTTGAAACGTGGAGGAAAGCGGTTTCACAGACCACCCCCCACCTTCTAGGGTTACCCTTGTACCCAGGCTCTATAGAAAGGTAATCAAATACCTACACTATCGACTAATTCTAGTTAGTTATTGCGTATGTCTTCGAAGCTTTAGCATGTCACCGAAGAGGATTCCAGCAAGTACATGTGCTCCTCCAAGTTCTAAGACTCTTCTCAGCTTCATTTTTATGCTACCTGATCTCAACCAGCTAACTAGCCTCAACGTACCTTCTAGATCGTAGAATCTATGTAGTGTTTGCTTCAAGGCTTCTTGTTTTAGAATTCCTTTACGGCTAGTGTCATCCTGTAGCTTCCGGCAACCCAAGCTTCTTGCAATCTCATTCGCTACTACGTGTATGTAGGGAGAGCTCTTCGCGGCGTTCTTTATCATGGACTCATCTAAATCTAATAGCTGTTTTACTACGTCGAAGCCTGATTTGTGAACTATGAGAATTCCTAGGGGTTTCGGTACTATACAGAGTATGTCGCCTTTAGATACCTTACTCCACAGCACTGATGCTATCGTATTAGCTATGAGGCTCCCAAAGGGATAAATGAGTACAGTAGCTGTAATACTGTATGGGTGCTTCGCTAGTTCCTTG
>CAZWSU010000071.1:0-26154 GCA_964636755.1 uncultured Desulfurococcaceae archaeon | reverse complement strand
GAAGAGAAACATTAAAACAAAAAGAACACGTAAGCTTAGCAAACCATTCATCACAACACCCTACGATCACGTTGACGGAAGCTCAGGCGGGGTCTCAGTAGTTGACGTGGCGGAATATATCAAATCCACCCCAACGCTAATGCTACTACTACCATCATAACCACTAAGCACTATGTACAGATCAACCCTAAGCTCACCTGACGCACCTAAGGAGATCCACTCGTTTGGCTGTAGATTTTCATCCATTAAATCAACAATTTTTTGGTATTGAGTGCCGGGATCACTAATTATTAGGTATGCTTTAGTAACTCTATCATCATCTATATAATTCGTGACCCTGAATTTTATGTAGTAAGTATTTGAAATATCGTTATTTTTGATTCTCGCTATGTCGTAGTAGTAGTTTCTCTGTAGTGTTGGGTGAACCCCTATGCTGAGGCTTGTGTTATAATTGCTAATGTAGACATTTATTTTTTGACCCCGTAGGTCTGTTTGGTTAGCGTTGTTTCCTCCTACAAATATTACTGGTGGTTGTTGGGGTGTTATGGTTATGTTTATTGGGTAGTATACGAAGACGCTGGCGTTCACTGTGCTTATTAGTGTTGCTATAGCTAGTAGTGCTATTAGTTTTTTCTTTGTATTCATTTATTTATTCCCTCAGTTATTTTCTTAACGTTATGAGTTGTTTTTTAAGGTTTCAGCCTCAACGTGTCTTTTTATGTTTTGCTGGATGGGTTTGCGGGTTGTGGGGTTCAGCTCTCATATAAGTTTATATAGTTTGATGTGATTTTCATTGCCTCATCCTTTTTCCCCCGCATCCCGCTCGGGTTTTCATCGGGCTTGGGGGCGTGTTTTCTCGGCTTAGTTTTTCTTATGTTTATTAACTCTTGCTTCAATATATTTTATGAGGTGTTTGTAATGAGTAGGTTTGTGGGTGTGTTAGGTCTCTTAGTCTTGGTGTTGGCTTCGGTGATGGCTGCTGTGGTTGCTTATTCTCAGGAGTCTATGGTCGTGGTGTTTAGTGCTTCGGATCCTGTAGGTGATGATAAGGGTACTGGTAACTATACATACCCTACCAACGCGGTATTCCAGCCAGGAGTCTTTGACTTGACTGGCTTCATGGTTATGAAGAATTCCACTCACGTAGCTTTAGTAGTCTTCCTGAGGAATTTAGGCGGTAATCCTTGGGAAGGTCCCGCGGGCTTCTGCTTACAGCACGTGCAGATCTACGTGAGGACGACAGCTACGGAAACCACCAACACATCTACCTACGGGCTGAAGGTGGTTGTATCTGATGATTACGCGTGGCACTACGCGATACTGCTAACTCCTGGGTGGGGTGAGGAGCCGGCGCCTCAAGGCCAGGTCTCGGCGATTTACGACGCTATCGGTTCCCTAGTAGCTAAGGCTGGGGAGTCAGGCTTCACGGTCTACGCAGACCCCTCAATGAACGCTATAGTAGCGCTGATAAACACGTCGCTGCTAGTAGATATTGATAACATAGCTAGCTGGAAGTACGTGGTCACGGTGTCCGGCTACGACGGCTTTGAAGCAAGCAAGCTGAGGTCTGTAGGGCTGACAGCCGAGGAATGGAAGTTTGGAGGCGCTGACACGTACGCTCTAGCCGCTAACGTAGCCCCACTAGTCATAGATCTCTTAGCACCGACGGCCGACGCTCAGTACGCCATGCTAACCTCCTACAAGGTAGATCCTGAGACGCTGGAGGGAACCCCTGCCGTAGTGGAGGGTGTTCCGGCACCGCCGCCTCAGCCAGTAACCGAGACTGTTACGAAGACGGTGACTGAGACCAAGACCTCAACAGTTACCTCAACAACCACTACACTCATCCCAACGACGGTTCCTGAATACGTTACTGACTGGACAACAACTATAGCTGTCGGTATCATATTGTTGATCATAGGTGTTCTCTTAGGGTACGTGTTCTTCAGGAAGAAGTGAGAATAAAGTTTTTTCACGCGCACAACCAATTTATTATTTTTTCTAGCGTATTCTTTTACGGGTGGGTGTATGTCCAGAGTTTCTTTGATTAACGTGACTAAGAGGTATGGTAAGGTCGAGGCCGTGAGTAAGGTGAGTCTCGACGTAGAAGACGGTGAGTTCTTTGTTTTGTTAGGTCCTTCAGGTTCCGGGAAGACAACCACTCTCAGACTAATAGCTGGTTTGGAGGTGCCTGAGGAGGGTGAGGTAAGGATAGATGATGAGGTAGTGAATCATAAGACGCCTAAGGAGAGGAATATCGCGATGGTTTTCCAGAATTACGCGCTGTACCCACACATGAGTGTCTACGATAACATCGCTTTCCCCTTAATGGTTAGGAGGAAAGAGCTGAAGCTGAGTAAGAGTGAAATAGACCGTAAGGTTAGGGAGGTTGCTGAGTTACTTAAGATTTCTGAGTTGCTGGACAGGAAGCCGGCGCAGCTATCTGGGGGTCAGCAGCAGAGGGTCGCTCTAGCTAGAGCTCTCGTTAGGGAGCCTAACGTGTGGCTTCTTGACGAGCCCTTAAGCAACATAGACGCTAAGTTAAGGACTGAGATGAGGGCTGAGATAAAGAGATTGCAGCTAAAACTTAAGGTCACCACGATATACGTGACTCACGACCAGGTTGAGGCGATGACTCTAGCTGACAAGATTGCCGTGATGAACTACGGTAAGGTATTCCAGGTAGGAAAGCCCCTCGAACTATACAACAACCCGAGGAACATGTTCGTAGCTAGCTTCATAGGATCCCCCGGAATGAACTTCATGAGAGCTAGGGTGGAGAGCAGCGACCCCAAGGTGAGGGTAGGGAGTTACGTGATGAACCTCTCAGGACTCCCTGAAGTGAGTGGCTTGAGAGAGTACGTAGGTAAGGAGGTAGTGTTCGGGGTGAGGCCTGAGGACGTGCTACTAGTTGATGACGGATCATACGACGCGGAAGCAGAGGTCGTGGTCTCCGAACCCCTAGGTTCCGAAACCATAGTAACACTGAAGCTATTTGATAACATCATCAAGAGCAGGGCTCACGGCAGTAAGCTATACAGTATAGGGAGTAAGGTGAGGGTCAGGTTCGTCAAGGAGAGACTAAAGTTCTTCGACCCCAACACAGGAGAACTCATTTCTAGTTAGCCATCCTACAACGCTTTTAACGTTAAGAGTTAACTAGCTAACGATGAGGGATGTATGAGGTAGTAGGGCGGGAGAGGCTAGGACCACACTACGGCAGGTTAATCGCGACATTCTCCATACCCGACGAGAATTACAGGAACGTCTACTTATCATCTACATTCACCTCCTTCGCACCAAGCTACTTCAGACTATCTAGAAGAGGTGGTCGGTGGAGTATTGAGGTCAGGGTATGGGATGGTGAGTACCCCTACGTCTTCGTAGTCAACGACTCTAAGACCGTCTTAGACCCTGAGAATCCTGAGAAGACCTACTTAAGACCTTTCCCAGAGAATAAGGACCTCGAGCTAACAATGTCTCTCGCTAAGTTAGGTGAGGTAAGCCCTAACTCTATCAAGCCATGGCACGCGACCCACATACCCGCAGACCCTTCCCACGCCTCAATATATGAGGGTAGTCTAGTACTGAGGGTTAGGACGCATTCAAGCGTTGTCGAGGAGTGTTATGTTGAGGTATTGGTTGACGAGGTAAGGAAGCTCGTTAGAGCTGATAGGGTGGGTCGTGTTGGTTATTACGCTATCCACGAGGTCGTCGTACCCGAGGTTACCTCTAAGAAAATCCTCTACAGATTCTTCCTTAAGACTAGAGACGGGGATATGCTGACGTACGGTGGTGGGGGCTTAGGTGATGAGGACTTCATCAACTTCACCGGAGAGTTCGCGGAGGCCCCTCCATGGTATTTAGGGACCACGTACTACCTGATATTCCCCGATAGTTTCAGGAGGTCGGGTGAGGGAGTAGGCAACAATAACTTGAGGTGGGATACCGCTCCAAGACCCCACGGCTTCCTAGGAGGGGATTTGAGGGGGATTATTGACTCGCTAGACTACATTAAGGGATTAGGTGTTGAGACTCTCTACCTAACACCCATATTTAAGTCTCCCTCATACCATAGGTATGACGTGGAAGATTACTTCAGCGTGGATCCTAGGCTAGGCGACCTAAAACTATTTAAAGAACTCCTCAGTAGGGCTGGGGAAGCGGGTATTAGGGTGATCATAGATCTCCCAGTACACCACACGTCGGTATGTAACGAGTTATTCGTTAAGGCTGTCTTAAGTGAGGGGTATCGTGATCTCTACTACTTCCATCAAGAACCTAGTGAAGATCTCTTGAGGCTGGCTGAGAATTTCTTGAATGGCGGGATTAGCTGTGTTGAGTTACGTGACTCGATATCTAAGTTGAGCGAGGCTCCTTACGAGACTTTCCTAGACGTTAAGGTCATGCCTAAATTAAACGTCTTAAACGATCGTGTGAGAGACTACGTAATTAAGGTAATTGATTTCTGGGTTGACGTAGGGGTTGACGGGTTCAGGATGGATGTGGGTCAAGCACTACCGCCGGAGTTCGTTGAGATGCTTAAGAAAGAATTGAGGTCGAGGAGGGAGGAAGCGTTATTGCTGGGTGAGGCTACGAGTGACCCCACTTACCTAGAAGAACTACTAGCCAACGAACGATACGATTCCTTAATGAATTACGGGCTCATGAGAGATGTTTTAGCTGTCCTCGACAACATAATAGACCTAGATCACTTCATAACCTCCTCTATGAGTAGGTACTCCGTGCTCGCGCCGCTGAAGAGTCTCTCACTATATAATTTGTTAGGCTCTCATGACACGCCACGCATAAAGACCTTAATAGGTGACCCCCACAAGCTTGAGGTAGCTTACGTCCTCTTATTCTGCTTGGCGGGTTCCCCCTCCATATATTACGGGGATGAGGTGGGAATGGTCGGCGGGGGCGACCCTGACAATAGGAGAGGCATGGTATGGGATGAGAGTAGGTGGGATAAGGAACTCCTGAAGCTAGTTAAGGAATTAATTCAAGTGAGGAGGTCGTGCCCGCCGATAAGGAGAGGCTTGATGAGCATGAGTAGGGCGGGGGACATACTCATAATAAGCAGGTACTTAAGCTCGAGTCAGGCGTCAATAATCGTTAACATGTCTGGGAAGACGGTCACGGTCAGCAATGTAGTAAGCAACCTAAGACCTGCCGTGTCCAGAAGAGTTAACATAAGGAGTGATGAACTTGTTTTCGGCGAGTACGGGTTCCTCATATTGTGTTGAGGACGGGTCAGCTTCCCTGGAAGGGTTAGGAGATGTGCAGCGTGATTTTAAGGTTTCCCCCAGCTAGATCACTTATCTTCAACCCTAAAGCGATTACCAATCCCTGCAACGACTCCTTCACCCCTTTTTCAGTTCTTGATAGGGTTACGTGTTTCCAGCTCCATAAATTAACGACCTCACTTAACCTCACCTTGATTGCGTTACTCTCGGAAGCTAGTGTGAACTCGTTAGTTTCCGCGTACTGACCGACCTCAACGACCTCCCCGCTAACCTCAAGCCTTAACTCGTTCAGTGAGTATGGGGAGAACGGGATCTCAATAAGTAGGACCTCACCTCTCCTTGAAGTGTTCCCTAGGTGGTACGTGGTGGTCAGCGTTGAGTCACTTAAGTAATACTCCTTAACGATCTCTAAGTCTTTAAGTCTAGTTCTCAAGACCACGCCGGAATTCCTTAACTCGCTTAAGACGTAGTCTGAGATACTCACCAGGTTTTCCGTGGTGTAACCGCCTCCCCTACTCACCCATTCCCTCAAGCTAGCCATGTCCTCAGCTATGAAGTCTCTGAATAAAGCTCTCCTGTAGGTGTCGTGCGTGTAGTAGGGGACGTCGCTCAAGTACGTCTCAGGATACCTTGTCATGGTGTTGGCTAGATTACACTCCTTCCCCCGCTCCCTGTAATCTAGCTCGAATAATGTGCCGCCGTCAGAGGGCTTCACGTAAGCGTTGAGTGATCTTCCCTCAATCAGTACTTCGTCCGTCCCGTCAAAATCGAAATCTGTTTTCTTGGTGCCGTAACCGCCTAGAATCCTGTCCGCGATGTTCTCAGCTCTTATCAGGTTCCTGTAGACCTCAGCTCTTAAATGGTGTATGTAGGTCCCGCCGAAGAGTCCGTGCCAGTAAACGTCGTTACATTCAGCTAGGTGTATGTGGTCCCACGCGTCCTCAAGTCTGGAGTTGCTGCGTGCTTCCGCTTCAAGCACCTTATTCCTGACGTGTATGAGTTTCTTATGCATGTTGTTAGACTCACTATACTTTGTTAGGAAATTCCATACCAGCCCCCCACTCCACTCCATCATCTTATCGTAACTTCCGTGAGGCAGGTAAGTAAGCCCTCTAGGGACCCCTAGCCTTACGTAATCTCTAGGTCTTAGAATACAGTATTTGTCGTTCTTCGCCGAGACTTGAAGGAATTCCTCAAGCCACTTGCCGGTGACGTCCCACGGCCTCCACTCACCGAACTTCTCCGCGTCACTACCCCACAAGACGTAGGGACGTCCCTCAAGCCCGGAGATCCTGGTTATGTACTCCACCACCTCAGGTATCGGCGACCAAGGCAGCTTATACCTGATCTCAGTGTCTATGAAGAATAGCTTGAGAGGCTTTCCCGAGTCTTCAGTGACCCATAAATACTTGCTATCACCCCACTTCATGCCCTTAGAGTAGAGTAGTTGGTCGTCTACGAAGACGTATTCGTACCCGAACCTACTGATTACTGAAGGTATTGTTTGATCCCAGAACCTCTCAGGCAGCCAGAAACCCTTGAGGGGGTAATCACCGATTAACTTCCTGAAAAGCTCGTTGTATTTCCTGACTTGCTCAACGCGGTCCTCGATAGGTATTAGCGGGAGTATGGCTTCAGAGTAAGCGCCTCCGACGAATTCCGGAAACCCTAAATCACCGGATTTCCTGATGAGTTCTAGGAAGTCTGGGTAGTGTTCTTTAGCGTATAAGAGTAGGGGACCCGAGAAGTGTAGGGCTACAGGCGCGCGGTACTTCATGAGCGTGTTCATCAACGGCTTATAACTGTTTTCGAATAGTCTTTCAAGAACTTCACCTAACTGACCTACTGGTTGGTGGAAGTGGATAACGAATATGAAGATAGGCTTCCTCTCCAGAATACACGTGTTCTCATCCCCTTCGCGTGCAGCCACACCTAACCACCAACACCAGATTATATTTCACGACATAACTTAATTAGGTGGTGTGTGGATGGCTTGTTGCGGGGACGAGGCCGTTGAGTGGGTTGTTGGTAGGAGGTGGTACCCTCTTAAGGGGGTTCCGCCAGATGAGGTAATCACCCTCAACCTAGGGGAGGGTCTGAAAGGGTTTCTCATAAAGGTTAGGTCGCAGCAGGTCTTCGCACCTGTGACCATCAAGGACGGTGAGTACGTAGAGGGCGAGTACACGGTTGAGTACGTTAAGAACTTGATTAGTGGTGTAGGGTTGCTAGAGGTCAGGAAATACGATGTATTCCCGGAGGGTCAGGTAGTGGTTAAGGCCTTGCCTACCGCTTGGACTAACGTAATATCAGTTGTTGAGGTGGGTGGTGAGAGGTACGTCTTAAAAGGTTACAGGACGTTCTCCCCGGAGTTAAGTGAGCCGAGATTCCTTAGGTATCTGTCTAGGAGAGGGTTCCCTTACTCACCTAAACTAGCTTTAGAGGTTTTGCTAGGGGGTGTTGTGGTCGCGGTGATGACTAGATACGTGGAGTCGGTAGGGGATGGCGGTATGCCTTTCTACCTCAGCGCTCTCAGATACTTTAGGGAGGGTGTGAGAGACGATATAGAAGTTAAGGCGCGTGAGCTAGGTAAGGTGGTCGCGTTATTCCATGAAGCCATGAGTTTATGTGATGAGGAGTGGTGCTTGCCTAGGAAAGCAACGGACGAGGCGGTTGATGCTTGGTTAAGCGACGTGAGGTATCAGGAAGCTAAGGCTCAAGAATCTTTGAAGAAGCTGGGGGTCGAGTTAAGGGTTGACGTAACGCACGTTATAGAGGACTCGCTGAGCAAGCTGGAGAGAAGTCTTAAAGAGCTACGTGGTCTGAGGCTTATTAGGACTCACGGCGACCTACACCTAGCTCAAACACTCTACAACGGCGAGAACTTCATATTAATAGACTTTGAGGGGGAACCCGGTAGGACAGGGCAGAGGAGGTCGGTCTTGGAGACGGCGTCAAGAGATCTCGCATGTTTATTAAGATCCCTCCACTACGTGACGATGTTCGCTTACGCGGAGGCGAGGAAGAAGAGCCTAGCGGAAGTCTTCCACGAATTCGTCAAGGAACGCGAGTCAAGTAGTGAGGCTCTCGAATGGCAGGACACGGTCTTTAACTCACTGCTAAGAGAGTACCTGAGGAACACGAGCTTGCAGAAGATTCAGGGACTCGACGACGAGGGAGTATTCATCAACTCTCTTAAGGCTTGGGTTCTGGAGAGAGCCCTATACGAGCTTTTCTACGAGCTAAACTACGGGACCGGGTACGTGTACGTACCGCTGGAGTACTTGTTGAGGGAGGGTGATTAGCCTCATTAGCTTACGCCCCTCATGAGCTCCTAAACCCTTGAATGAGGGTGTAGTCGTTGAGGAGTAGGTGGTGGGGATTGAAAATAAATGAACAACTGCTTGAGGAGGAAATGCCGTAGCTTACTTGCTCGGCACCTTGTAGGGGCACATGACTGAATAGCTGCAATACTTGCACTCCCAGTCGTACCTCGGGATCTTCCTAGACGTTATCCTGCTTATGACCTCATCCTCGGTGGCCTTATCACTTACGAGGTATTGGGTAACTCTCTCCGGGGTTATGTACACTAGTATTGTTTGGTTGAGGTTGAAGAGCCAGTTATATATTCTGGCTTGATCCACGTGTTGGGGTTTAGGCAGCTCATAATCGCTTCTAGCCGTCTTTATCTCCACCCCGATCATCTCGTCACCTATCTTAACCACTATGTCCGCCCTACCCTCGACGACCACCCTCCTCCCGTCAGGCAAGACAACCTCACGATTCCCCTCAACCTCCGTGGATACTCCCTCACCCATAATACTCTTAAGCAGCTCCTGCAAACCCCTGTGAACTAGGGTTCCCAGTATGAAGACCGGCGTGAAGATTTCTTTCTCAACCAGCTCAGGATACTTAAGCTCATACTCTCTCTTAAGCACACACCTCACGAGATCCGTGACCCAGTACGTGTCTGCTCTCCTAGGGTGCTTCTCTTTCTCTTCCTTACTAACAGCGTATAACAGGTTAACTAAGTCTAGCAGAGGTTCCTCACCCACCCTCCGAACACCGATATTATTGGTACTCAGGAAATTTATTAATGAGTCCTTAAGTATGTAGTTGAGGTGGTGGAAGACGAATTAAGAAGTTGCTCCTGACGTTCATTTTATTAGGTCTTGTCTCGCTGTTTGCTGACATGACTTACGAGGGTGCTAGGGGTGTATCAGGAGCATACTTGAAGATTCTTGAGGGGACCGCGTTAGTAGCTGGTGCCGTGACTATCGGGGAGTTCTTAGGATATTTAACGAGGTTTTTCAGCGGGTACGTAGCTGACAGGCTAAGGAGTAGTAGGGTCTTATGGGGTTTGACCGTGGCTGGCTACTTGATTAACTTATTAGCTGTCCCAGCACTAGCCTTAGCAGGTAGGTGGGAAATAGCTCTAGCGCTCTTCATCGTTGAGAGATTAGGTAAGGGTTTGAGAGCCCCTGCGAGGGACGTGATATTATCGGAGGTTGTTGAGGGGATAGGTAGGGGTAAGGGCTTCGGACTACATGAGGTTATGGATCAGGTAGGGGCTGTTTCAGGGCCTCTCCTAGTAACTTTCGTTTTAAGCACGTCGGGGGAGGACTACAGACTAGCTTTCTCTATTCTAGCCGTTCCAGCCGCGATATCTCTTGCGTGCTTGCTCACGGCCTACACCACGTACCCTAAGGTGAGGAGCGTTAGCTTGAGGAAGACCGTGGTGGGTCGTGGTCTAGGCAAGAAATTCAATATCTTCTCGGCTTCCCTCTCACTCATGACCGTCGGCTACCTGGCTTGGTCGCTAATATCCTACCACGTGAAGGAGTACGGCCTGCTCAGCGACCCTGAAATCTCCTTAATGTACGCTCTGGCGATGGGTGTCGACGCTCTGATAGCTTTCCCGGTAGGCTACCTCTACGATAAGGTAGGTCTGAAATCACTCATACTGACGCCATTACTAGCTTCCCTAATACCGCCACTCCTCCTAACCAACACCAAGACCGCAACATACTTGGTTGCCGCTGTCTGGGGGGCTATCATGTCAATATATGAGACGAACATGCGCGCCGCCATACCAGACCTGGTAGAACCTGAGAGGAGAGCACTCGCTTACGGCACTTACGGACTTGTTTACGGTGTTGCGTGGATGTTCGGGGGCGTGATTGCTGGAACCATATACACGCTGAACCCAACCTACTTAATACCCTACACTTTAGCCGCTGAGGCAGGTTCCCTCATACTGATGACCTACCTGCTAAGAACTAAGGACTGAGTGAGTCACCTCCGGAGCAAGACAGTCCAGGCGCAACCTTTAAAACTACTCAACCACAATGTTTTAGTGATGTGGGATGCTGAGGAAGGCTTTAGAGTTGCTGAGGGTTGGGAAGCCTGTCTTCATATACGACTCTGAGAGCAGGGAGGGTGAGGCGGACATGGTGTTCTTTGCCGGCGTCGTCGACACTCACGCAATAACCATTTCCAGGAAGTTCGCCGGCGGCTTAACCTGCTACGTCACCAGCAGGGAGGTAGGGTCTGTCCTAGGCCTCCAATACTTGGAGGAGGCGTTCCGGTTGCTGGGTTACGGGGAGCTGACGCGTAAGAGGCTGGGTTACGGGGACCCGCCGAACTTCAGCTTATGGGTGAATCACGTGAGTGTTAAGACGGGGATTAGAGACTCTGATAAAGCTAAGACAGTCAGGGAATTAGATGAGGTGACTCGCTTAATTACTGAGGAGGGGAAGACCGCACTAGCTGTGAGGAAATTCTACTCCGAGTTCGTGGCGCCGGGACACCTCCCGATACTACTGGGTAGGGGTGTTAGGGTTAGGAGAGGGCATACGGAACTTAGTTTAGCGTTAGCTGAGTTAGGTGGTTTAAGACCCTCACTAATAATCACGGAGGTCTTAAACGACGGCGACGCAGCCACCTACGGTGAGGTCATGAGACTAGCCGAGAAATTCTCCACCGTAGTGATTAGGGGGGATGAGATAATCTCAGCTTTAGAGGGGAGAAGCGTTTAGTAATATCTCTAAGTTATTAACTCCCATAGCTTAATCTGTAGTGAGGGTGATGTGTTGGTTCAGGTAGTTCTCGAGCTACCTGAGGAGCTCGTTAATTCTCTTAAGAGGATTTACCCGGGGCTTGCGACGGAAGCTCTAGTCAGGAAAGTGCTTGAGGATTACTTGAGCAAGGTTTCACAAAAACAGGTGGTTCAGGATGAGGCACTCAGCAGTATTCAGAGGTTGCTTAGGTCCGCGACGGACACCATAAACACTTACTCCTCACTCCTCACAGAGCTTAGGGATAGGTTGGTTGAGGTTCGTGAGGTCCTCGACGAGCTAAGTTCTAAACTCGATGAACTCCCTTCCAAGATCACGGTACAGCAGGTCCCTGCCGAGGCTGTCCAGGAGAGGGTTAGGGAGAGGGTCACCGCCATAGAGATACTTAAGAAGCAGAAGATAATATATGAGGCAGACATAGCTAAGAAGATAAGGAATAGAGACGCATTCTTCGACAGGCTGGAGAGGGAGGGTGCGGTAGTCTTGAGTCTCAGAGATCAGAGGGTAGCGGTAGATGAGGAGTTCTGGACCCAGTTCGTCAGCAAGGTTGAGTCTCTGACCACGGACAGGGACTCGGAGATAGCTAAGGTATTAGATAAGCAGGAAGTGTCACTACTCAAGAAGATGAGTGAGTCAGCGATAGCGTACTTCGACAGGAGTAGGAGGAAATGGGTTATTAGAGCGTGAACGTCAAGAACTCACGTACCCTTCTTAAACTCACTTACGTGTAGTGGCATGAACCTAGTGAAACACCCGCACGAACTCAAACTCCTCGTCAGGTCCTCAATCTCTTGAGAAGCTCCTGAAACGAATAATACATTAACACATACCCCCTCCAAATGTTGGTGTGTGTACCCAACGATGATCTCCTTATAATCCTCGTATAAGGTCTCTAGACTCGGGCTTGCCTCCCCCTTAACCACCACAATAACGCCTGAACAATGATGCGGGTTCTCCTCATGGGTTGACTCCGTGATATAGTTCCTCAACACCTCCTCAATAATCTTAGACTTGGTCACGCCCCTCCTGCTAGCTACGTTCTTAACCTTATTTGAGAGTTCCGCAGGTATTGATATCCCGAATCTTTCCTTCCTACTCAAGACTATATCTCCTCATAATAAACGTCGCTAAATAAATTAAGGTTAGGAATAAGCCGACACTACCTGAGGGAGAGATGTTTAGATAGGCAGATAGTATGAGTCCGCTTAAAGCTGAGGAAGTGCTCAACCCCACACTATGTGCTAGAGTCACGCAAGCTCTCTTACTGAGATTCATCGATATGAGTGAAGGCAGTAATATCATCACGTGCGACATGACGTAGCCGACAAGCCTTAATAAAACCACTGATGCAAAACCTAGCAGGAAGTAAGGCATTAAATCGTAGAGAATTAACTTAACCCCACTTAATTTGAGTAGGTCTATATCCACCCCGGCGCACACGTTCTCCCTGAACGTGGTGATGACTAAGGCGGCCGTCACGATTAGTGTGAGTGAGAGCACCACTAACTCGTCATATGATATGAGTAACGGATCGCCTAGAATCAACGCGTTAACAGAGTATGTCATCCTGTAGTTCACGGACACGTAGTAGAGGATTAAGACGCTGGAAGCGGTGGTGCCGGCAACGAACGCGGATGTAGCTACGTCGGGATCCAGACCCGACCTCACCATATAACCAACACTGAGAATTAACAAGACTGAAACGATCACAGCTACTAGGTAGTAGTTGCTAGACCACGAAGTACCTGTTACCATTATCGAGAGAGCCACGGAGAATAGGGTTGAATGTGGTGCGGCAGCTGAGAGGTAGTAGAGCCTCCTAGCAGCCATGACCGGACTTAAGAAACCGAATATGAGTCCTAGGGAGGCGAAGGTCAAGAGCCATCTCAACTCCAGTCCGAGAAGAATTCCTGTCGTGATCAACGCGAGTATCAGAAAAGTGTAAAGTAGTATTAACTCACGCATACCTACACGTCCCCACTTCCTGAACAAGAGCTAATCCCTCCTAACGCGTATGGCACGATAGATTAAAAGAGCGAGGAGTAGGGAGAGCGCGAAACCTAGCGAGACTAGCAGGGGTGTGTTGTCCGGGTGATACGTCCCGGGTGATTGAGTAATGCTTGACGTCGCCTCAATATTATTGAGTTGCTCAACTATCTTCCCTAATTTACTGATTACGGAACCCTCGGTAAAAGGTAAGGGAACCACCAATACCGGCACACCGTACTGAGTCCCGAGGCTCCTTAAGTAGTTGACGTACGCGTCTTCCTCATCAGTAACGACTATCACGTCAACACGCCCTTCTCTAACCAACTCTTCTACCTTACTCACGTCTTTAGGTGTTGGGCTAACGTCTTCCTCGGGTATTAGGAGGTCAGTTATGTTTATGCCGACCCACGTAACAGCGTATTGAACAACGGGTTTCACGCCGACGCCCCTCAGACTCAGTCGCTTAACACTATTCAGTAATTCTGTGATGTTTCCTCTCACTAACTCATACTTAGCTTCGTAAACTCCCGCGCAAGCAGGGTTGAGACTCTTGAGCGTGTCCGTGAGGTTTCTCAAGAATATCAGGTAGTTGCCCGGGTCGTATATAGGCATGTGCAGGTTAGGCAACCCAGTACTCGGGTTCTGCAACAACCTGATTCCAGGTATTTTAGGTATCTCTACAATTACTGCTTTGAGGTCTCCCCGATCCCTCAACTCATTAATACGTGATTCGAAATGCGTGTGTGCTGTGGAGACTATTAAGTCCGCCTGATTCAGTAACTCAATGTCCGCGGGCGTTAGGGAGTAGTCATGAGGGTCTACTGAGGGTGGGAGTAGGGGGTAGACCTTATCTGAGTCACACTTAATCAAGTTAATGTCGTCAACCAGGTTAGGGAATGTAGCTATGACCGTTAACCCTGCAGAGTTGCTTGAATAACTGATTAGAGGGGTTAGGAGGTTAGCCAATATCAGGAATACTCCCACATACCATGCCTTAGCTGAGGTCAATTCCCGCACCAATTCTCAATGTGCACACTTATTTATAAATTTTAAATCAATGTGTGCATAGGGGAGGAAATGCTCAGAGTAGTTGACTTAACTGTAGGTTACGTGAGACCTGTCGTTGAGGGGATAAACGCGTTATTCCCTGAGAACACGTTGACCCAAATCATAGGGGCGAATGGTTCGGGGAAGACCACACTTATTAAGACCCTCATAGGTCTTCTCAAGCCTCTGAAAGGCAGTGTTTTCCTGTATGATGAGGAAGTCACGGGATCTCCTGAACGCGTCGGTAAATACGTGGGGTACGTGCCCCAGATTTTCACACCTTCTTACTTCCCATACCCCGTCAGCGTGGAGGAGTTTATCGAGACCTCTTACCTCCTCTACAGGAAGAGATGGCCTAGAACACTTTCTAGTAGTGAGGTTAAGAGGAAAGTCGAGGAGGTCTTAGATTTGGTGGAGCTCGATAAGAGTGTTAAGACTAAGAGCTTCTGGAAGCTCTCAGGCGGTGAGAGGCAGAGGGTCTTAATAGCGCGAGCCTTAATCCACGACCCTAAAATACTTGTCTTGGACGAGCCTTTCTCCTCGATAGATCCTGCGGGCAGGGTCTCGCTCGCGTCAACGATACTTAAGTTGCTTAAGGGTAGGCTAGCTACCGTTATAATGAGTTCTCATGACCCAACACTCCTACTGCAAAACACGGATTACCTTCTACTGCTCGGTGGTGGTAGGTGGTTCTTCGGCAAGCCGGAGGACGTGTTGAGGGAAGAGATACTTAAGGAGGTGTACGGCGAGGCAATCACCATCCACGAGAAGCACGTGCACATACACGACTACCATGTCTAGTCTTAGGGGAAACTCGCGGAAACTCTAAAATTACTTCCCGTAAATTTATAGTTGGTGACGGGCTTGAGGGTTGTGGTAGCGGCTGACGTCGGGGCTACCAAGACTCGAGTAGCTTTATTTAATTCGGTTGACGCGAGTTTAGTGAGTAAAGTTGTTTTCAGCACGCCTCAGGAGGGAGGGGAGGATGCCGTAGCTAACGCCATAATCAAGGCTTTCAGAGGCCTTGTTGATGGACTCCCCGAACATGAGGTGGTGGCGGTTGGTGTGGGGACTATAGGACCTTTAGATATTAGGGAGGGCCGTGTCGTTAACTCCCCTAACATCAAGTTAGGGAGTTTTGACTTGAGGAAGCCTCTGCAGGAGTACTTCAGGGCTCCGACGTACGTTGTTAACGATTGTGTGGCGGCCGTGTATGCTGAGTACTTGTCGGGGGCCGGGCTCGGTAAGAAGAACGTGGTTTACGTGACGCTGAGTTCAGGTATTGGTGCTGGGGTCATCGTGGACGGTCACCTACTCCTAGGTAAGGACGGGAACGCGCATGAGGTAGGGCATATAGTGGTTTCCTACGACTCAGATATTAGGTGTGGTTGCGGCGGCTTAGGTCATTGGGAGGGCATGGCGTCAGGAAACAACTTATGGAAGCTTATCGAGAAGCTTAGGGTTAGGTGGGGAGGCACCTCAGAACTTTATGAAGTGAGTGCGAAAGGACCTGTGCCAGCCGCGAAACTCTTCGAGTACTGGAAGAAAGGTGATGAGTTCGCGTCTTACGTAATCAGAGAGCTAGCTAGAATAAACGCTGCGGGGGTGGCGTCAGTAATCAATGTTTACGATCCTGAGGTAATTAGCTTCGGCGGCTCAATAATCCTCAACAACCCTGAATTCCTTAAGGCAATCCAGGAATTCGTCAAAGACTACGTGATTAACCGAGTACCTGAATTCACCATAACTAGGTTTGGGGATGATGTAGTTGTTTACGGGGCTGCATTCATAGCTTTAAAACCTCCTCAGGAATTGGTGAGGATGCAGGGTCGGCTGAGATAAGCGCTTTAGTTCAATAATTTAAGCTTTTATTATGATTGTCGAGAATTTATTGGTGTTGTTAGTGGGTATAGACACGGCCATCATATTGGCCGGTGGTTACGCTACTAGGTTAAGACCTTTAACGCTTACGAGACCTAAGGCTCTACTCCCTATTCTAGGAAAGCCTTTACTAGACTGGATATTGAGTAACTTGAGGAACGCAGGTATTAAGAAAGTGTATATTTCCGTAAGATATATGAGCAATATGATTAAGGAAAGATATGATGATGGGTCGGAGTATGGGCTTAATATAGAGTATGTGGAGGAGGTAAGCCCCTTAGGTGACGGGGGCCCTATACCACTCATAGTGGAGAGGTTCGGCATTAACGAGCCCTTCCTAGTTGTTTACGGGGACGTCTTCAGCGACGTTTCTCTAGAATCCTTCATTAAATTTCATTTGGAGAGAGGTGCTACCGCCTCAATAGTCTTAACACGTGTTGACAACCCTTCTAGATACGGCGTCGCTCAAGTAGGTGCTGACGGGAGGGTCGTTAAATTCGTTGAGAAGCCTCAAGGACAGCCTCCCTCCAACCTAGTCAACGCGGGATTCTACATATTCAGTCCTGAGTTAATGAGGTATTTCCCGGTGAAGAAGCCTTCTAAGCTAGCAGTCGACGTCTTGCCTAAGCTGGTGGAGGACGGTCTTTTAAGCGCGTATATTCATGAGGGCCTCTGGCTCGACATAGGGATACCTAAAGACTACTTGAAAGCTAATTTAAGCGCTCTGAAGCACTTGATGCCTGAAGGCTTCATATCACCCACGTCAGAAATAGGTGATAACGTCGAGATAATCAAGCCTGTTTTCATAGACGAGAACGCTAAGATAGGCGATAACTCCGTGATAGGTCCCTATGCGTTGATAGGGAAGGCGACGATAGTGGGGAACAACGCCAGAATTGTCAACTCACTACTCCTAGACAACGTAGTCACTGAATCCGCTTGCTACCTGAAGGGGGCTATAGTCGGTGCGGGCTCACACATAGGTAGGTGGGTCCGCATATCTCCGGGCGTGGTGTTAGGTGATGAGGTGAGGGTCTACGACGAGGTCTTCATAACGGAGGACGTGACGATACTCCCGCATAAGGAGTTGAGCGACGACATAATAGAGGAAGGTAAGATAATACTTTAAGTGGGCGGAGCCGGCGCTCCTGAACTGAGGGCTGTAATCAGTATTTTAATTTAGGTGCGTAGCAAGTTTAGGGATGGTGGTTGGGTAATTATCTCACTAGATTCCGTGAAGTTGAGAGAGTAGTGGTTGTGGGTGCCGGTGGTGGAGGGGACGTAATATCAGCTTTCGTTTTCTGCAAGGTTCTTGAGGAACTCGTAGGTGTTCGTGAGTGTCTTCCCTTAGGCGTCTTATGGGAGAGATGGGTTGTTGACCCATACCCGGGTCCTGTGCCCGTAGCTAATATCAGGAACGCGAGGTTCAGTAAGTGCGTGTGGGTTAATGAAGATACCTACGTTGTACGCGGTAGGTATTCTTTCAAGCCACACACAGCTTACGTGGCTGAGAAGCTCAGAAATGAGGTTCCTGCGGTAACTCTTGAGAGAGGCGTTAGCGGAGTCTACGAGTGTTTTAATGAGTTAGTTGGAGGTGGGGAGAACGTTTTGATTGACTTAGATGTTGGCGGCGATATCCTCGCTGAAGGCTGGGAAAATAATCTATGGTCCCCCCTAGCAGACTCAATAACTCTGGCAGCTACGGCGAGGGTTGGAGGGCTCGTCGGCGTGACCGCGTTAGGTGCCGACGGGGAGCTTTCCCAAGACCTAGTCTTGAAGAAGGTGAGTGAGTTGATGGGTATGGGGGGTTACGTAGGTGTTATAGGTTTCTGGGCACATCACGCAGAACTCTATGAGGGCTTGATAGATCGTGTTAAGACGGAGGCTAGTAGAGCGCCTTACCTAGCGCTTAAGGGTCACGTAGGGAGTAAAGCTATAAGAGGTGGTAGCAGGACCATAGAAATAAACGCGTTAACTCCCGTCACATTCCTTCTTAAGAGTGAGGACGTCATGAAGGTGAATAAGCTAGCTCAGATGATATCCCACACCAACTCACTAGCTGAGGCGTGGAGCATGTCTAAGAAGCTGGGAATACCGACAGAGCTAGACTTGGAGGTAATGGCTTCGAAAATCTATGGTGTAGGGCCTGAAACAAGTCCTGAGTGGGGTTTGCTCAGATCCCTCGTCAAGAAATCATCTAATGCTTAAAAACCTCGTAATGTTGAATAATGAATGGGGGGACGGAGTAGCGGGGTGGGGTAGCCAGGTTAGCCCGCGGGGCTCATATCGCCCTCAGTAGACCCGCCCCCCACCACTTCTAAGCTCTCTATGAGGTTAGGGGCCCGCCCCTCAGATTGGGGAGGGTTCCGACAACGTGGGGGAATTCAATTTAAAAGCCTTATTTAATCTTATTACACGAGAGTGATGTGATGTGGGCGTGAAGTACGTCTACAGTTTTGAGGAAGCCGATTGGAAAGACAAGAAATTGTTGGGGGGTAAAGGCGCTTCCCTAGCTCAGATGACTCAGTTAGGTCTTCCAGTGCCTCCAGGCTTCATAATAACCACTCAAGCGTGCAGGGAGTTCTATGTCTGCAGACGTGAGGAGATTGACGCGATAGTTAAGGAACTTGAGAGGAATCCGCCGCCGCAGGTCAGGGACCAGCTGATCAAGAAGATATGGGACATAATAAGGGGTATGGAGGTATCTGAGGAGTTAATGACACAGGTTCGTGACTACATGAAGAAGCTGGAAGAGAAGACTGGCAAGATCTTCGGTTCTCCTGAGAACCCCTTGCTGGTATCCGTTAGGTCAGGTGCCGCGGTCTCAATGCCGGGCATGATGGACACGGTCCTCAACCTAGGGATAAATGATGAGGTGGTTAAGGGTCTCGCGAGACTAACCGGGAACGAGTGGTTTGCTTACGACGCGTATAGGAGATTCCTAGCGATGTTTGGTAGGATAGTTCTCGAGATTAATGAGGAGTTATTTAATGAGGTCTTCGATAAGTATGAGGAGGAGTTTAAGGAGCAGGCTGAGAAGCTCTACGCGAGCGAGTTAGAAGCCGTCAGGTCTAGATATCCTAAATATACTTTAAGGCTTGACGCCCAGCCGCCGGCGGACGTAGCGCCGGGTCTGTGGAAGCTCTCGGTCGAGTACTTGAAGAAGGTTGTCGAGGAGTATAAGGAAGTCATCAGGAAGAATTGGGGTGAGTTCCCGCAGGATCCGTGGAAGCAGTTAGAATTGGCGATAAAGGCTGTTTTCAGGTCTTGGATGAATCCGCGAGCGATATTCTATAGGATGGCTAACAACATAACCCCGGACATAGCTGACTGCACCGCCGTCAACGTAGTGACTATGGTCTTCGGTAATATGGGTTGGGACTCAGGTACTGGCGTGTACTTCACTAGAGATGTTGCTACCGGCGAGAACAGGCCTTACGGCGAGTTCCTGCCTAACGCCCAGGGAGAGGACGTGGTAGCTGGTATTAGGACACCTCTAAGCTTAGAGGAGCTTAGGGAGAGGATGCCGGAAATATATGAGGAGTTGATAAGAGCCGGCAAGCTGCTTGAGAAACTGAATAAGGACGTGATGGATATAGAGTTCACTATTGAGAGGGGTAAGCTATACTTCCTCCAGAACAGGGTAGCTAAGATGACTCCTGTAGCCAGGGTTAAGACAGCTGTTGAGTTGGCTGAGGAGGGCATAATAAGTAAGGAGGAAGCCATAATGAGGGTTTCACCGGATATAGTGCTGAAGCTGCTCTACCCGAGAGTAGACCCTAAGGCTAAGGCGGAACCAGTGGCTAAGGGTCTGCCAGCATCTCCGGGAGCCGTCAGCGGTGAGGTGGTTTTCGATCCTGACACAGCGGTCCTTAAAGCGAGGGAGGGTAAGAAAGTCATTTTAGTAAGGGTTGAGACAAAGCCTGACGACGTACACGGGTTCTACGCGGCGGTAGGGATACTAACCTCTAAGGGTGGCATGACCTCGCATGCTGCGGTGGTTGCTAGGGGGATCGGTAAGCCGGCCGTGGTCGGTGCTGAAGCTATTAGGATAGACTACGAGAGGAAGGTATTCGAGGTTAACGGCAGGGTAGTGAGGGAGGGTGACTGGATAACGATAGACGGGAACACAGGTAACGTGTATATCGGTAGGATACCGACCGTTGAACCCGAGATAATACCTGAGCTAGACAAGCTCCTTAAGTGGGCTGACAGCGTCAGGAAGTTAGGCGTTAGAGCCAACGCGGACGTGCCGGAAGACGCGCTAATAGCTAGGAAGTTCGGTGCTGAGGGCATAGGCTTGCTGAGGATTGAGAGGATGTTTAGGAAGCCGGAGAGGCTTGAAGCTCTCAGGAACGTGATACTCTCCGAGACTAGGGAGGCTAGAGAAGAACACCTGAAGAAACTTGTTGAGATGATTAAGCCGGACTTCAAGGAAATGCTTAAGATAATGGACGGACTCCCAGTAGTGATAAGGTTGATTGACCCGCCACTACATGAGTTCCTGCCCGCACCGGAGGAGGTGCTGAAGGAGCTCTACGAGGTTAAGACAGCGTATCTGGAGCTAGCTAACTCTCAGATAGCTAAGGACTTAACCCCGAACGTTCTTAAGGAGCTTGAGGATAGATCGAAGAAACTTGAGGCGTTGTATAAGAGAGTGTCTGTACTTAAGGAGCATAACCCGATGATGGGTCACAGAGGCGTCAGAGTAGGTGTGACGTACCCCGAGTTCTACTACTACTTATCGAGAGCTATGCTCGAGGCAGCCGCTGAACTTAAGAAGGAAGGCTATAAACCGGTCTTAGAGATAATGATACCTCAGGTAGCGCACGTCAACGAGGTCAAGTTCGTGAAGCAGAAGGCTATAATACCGGCGATAAAAGACGTGGAGAGAGAGTACGGCGTTGACTTAAGTGACGTGAAGATAGGCACTATGGTCGAGACAGTCAGGGCTTGCTTAACCGCCGGCGAGATAGCTAGGGAGGTAGACTTCTTCAGCTTCGGCACGAACGACTTAACTCAAGCCACGTTCAGCTTCAGCAGAGATGATGTCGAGAATAAGTTCATGCCTCAGTACCTGGAGTACGAGATACTGCCTGAGAACCCGTTCCAGACGATAGACGTCGTCGGTGTCGGAGCTTTGGTAGAGCTGGGTACTAGGGAGGGTAAGAAAGCTAATCCAAACCTTGAGGTAGGTATATGTGGGGAGCACGGCGGCGACCCAGAATCCATAATGTTCCTGCATAAGGCTGGCTTAGACTACGTGAGCGCGTCACCCTTCAGGATAGTCGTGGCTAGGTTAGCGGCAGCTCAAGCAGCTGTTGCGGAGAAGTTGGGTAAGGTCGGTGCTTCAGACTAAAACATAGGGTTTTAATCTTCAGCAAATCTTGGTGCCTGGACTCACCGGTTTTTCAACCGTTAAGATTACCGGTACCTCCCCCTCACCACATCCTGCAGCTAATAACATGCCTTGCGATTCAAACCCCATCATCTTCTTAGGTTTTAGGTTAGAGACTACCACTATATACTTCCCTACCAGATCTTCGGGTTTGTACCATTCGGCAAGACCTGCTACTAACTGCCTCCTCCCCTTATCACCTAGGTTAACTATTAGCCTGATTAGCTTCTTAGAGCCCGGAACCCTCTCAGCGCTCTCGACCAAGCCAACCCTTAAATCAAGTTTCTGGAAATCCGAGAAATCCACGTACTCGGACGAACTCGTTTTAACCACCAACATAAAAACTAGCGTCACGGGTTTATAACTGAAACCCTTGTTACCCGGAGTCGGGTGAGTCACGACTTGAGCGGCTTGAACTTAATCACGTAAGGTACTCCACCGTCGATTGTCTGCGCTGTTCTCCTAACTGTGGCAACGACCCGCATACCGATGCTTACTTCCTCAGGCTTCACGTCAACGACCTCGGTCAAGACTTTGGCGTCGCCGAGCTTGATGAGAGCTATTATCATTGGTGTGAAGTCTTCGAACCCCTTCGCGGGTACTCGAATAATCGTGTAACTCAGTACCTCACCCTCGCGAGGCAGGCTCTCCTTCTTTAATTCCCCGGAACCGCAAACAGGGCACCTCATTTTCGGGGGGTACGTGACGTGACCACACACTGAACACCTGCTCGCGAGTAGGTTGAGTAGCGTGTTCTTTAATCTCCACACTCTCTGGAGGGTCGTCAAGGCATGTCACCTCCTCAACACTATCGTGGTGACGTTAGATCCCGCACCCCCTATATTCTGGGTTAAGCCTACCTCAGCCGGCACCGAAACCCCTGGGAAATCCCCCCTCAACTGCATTACTACCTCAGCTACTTGGTAAACCCCTGTAGCACCTACCGGATGCCCTCTCGACTTCAGACCTCCGGAGAGGTTTATGGAGGGCTTATCACCCGGGCTAAAACGCCCCTCACTCCAAGCTTTAGGTGCCTTACCCCTCTCGGCAAACCCTATCGACTCTATGCTCAAGGCCGCCGTGATCGTGTAGGCGTCATGTATCTCGGCAACACCAATCTCTCTCAAGTCTGTCTTAGCCATTTTTAAGGAGTTCTTCGCGGATGTGCTGGAAGCTAGTAGGTAGTCGAGTTCTAGTCTTGAGGATAGGTCCGTGCTATCTATGGAGTTGCTCACACCGACCACTCTGACGGGGGTGTCCGTGAGTTTCTTAACTTCTTCGCTGACTAGGAATACGGCTGCCGCGCCATCGCTTAGCGGGCATGAGTCGTAGAGTCTTATCGGGTCCGCTATTATGGGAGACTTCACGACGTCGTCTAGCGTTATCTCATTCCTTAACTGAGCGTAGGGGTTTCTGGAGCCGTTCTTATGCATTAGGACCGACCAGTAAGCTAGCTCCTCATACCTAACTCCGTACTTACTCATGTAGTAGCGCATTAAGAGAGCGTTTAACCCGGAGAAGGTAACCCCGTAAATTAACTCGTAGTCTGCGTCGGCCGCGTAAGCCAGCCCCCTAATCACGTCAACCGAGGGCCTCTCGAAAAGCTTCTCCACGCCTACCACGAGCACCTTATTGAAGAGTCCTGAAGCAACTAACGAATACCCGGTCATTATGGCCAAGCCCCCTGACCCGCAAGCGCCCTCGACCTTAAGCCCGCAAGCGCCTCTAAGACCTATGTGATCCCCTATGAGTGATGCGAGATTCTCTTGCTCCACCAAAGAACTCAGCATATTACCTACCACGAGCGCTTCAGGCACCTCGTTCCCGGCCTCCTCCATAGCCTTGAGGGCTGCTTGACCGGCTAAATCCCTCAGCGATTTATCAACGTGCTTTCCTACGTTAACCATCCCTACCCCGGCTACGTAGACTCTCCTCAACTCAGTCACCACACTTCATGTGGAGTATTATCACGCCCTCGGAGACCGTGCCGCCCACGAAAACGATTTTCTCGTTCGCGGAACATCTCCCGGCGATCTTGGTTAAAGCCATCGCGGTACCTAGGTTTATGTCGTAGCCTTGCTTCCTAAGCTCGTCAGCTATTGAGGAGTCAGCTTTCTTAAGCTTAAGAGAGGAAAAAACCCTCTCCAAAAGTCTCGGGTTTCGAATAAAGCCATTCACCACGCTCACATGCCCGTTCCTCACATCCTTACGCTTAGCCAGCCTAGAAAGCACCTTAGCGGTCGTGGTTGCTGAGGCCTCCGTTATAAGCTCGTTCAACGCTCTCTCATCAACTATGCTTGACTTCAGGAAACCGAGGAATTCCTTCCTTAACTCATACTTAGTTATCTGAACCCTACCCTTACTATTGAGGACCATGCTCACCGCGCCTGCGGGAGGCTTACTACTTACTACCGTGAGGACTGACGGAACGTTCTTCAAGCCGTAGTAAAGCCCCTCACCAATAGACTTGAACGCCACTACCGACGCGCCCTCAACGTCCAGTAAATCGAGAACTACGTGGAAGTCAACGTCCTCGCAGGAATCGCATACGAAGACGTATGTCCCATCACTCACTAAATTCAACTTGCTTAAGGTTTCGTAAGACATGGTTATCTCGTCCTCGTCTCGGCTAGGCATAGGTAACTTAGTTTCCTCGTCTATCGTAGACGGTGTGTAGCTCCTCCACTCTCTTAAGGCCGGCACCACCCACTCACCTGAGAGAATAATTATTGGGTCCTTCTTTTATTGTTTAAGTCTGTATCAGTCAATTGTCTAAACAACAGAGACCTCAGACTTATATTCTCATGCGTTTAAAGACTTTCATAGTAAGGGCTGTGAAGATGGGATTAAGTAGGACGCTGACGATAATGTTGTTGCTAGCTATCGCCTCTTATATTTTGTTGTTCGTGTTCATATACACTAACGACATCAGCGACGTCCTCGCTCTCCTCACGAGGGGTGAGAGTTTTGGCTACGTCTCTTTAGCTCTACTCACGAGAATTTCTTCAGTCACTCTCCACGCCCTAACGTTCTTCATTTTGTTGAGGGCTGTGGAGAGGGTTAAGTTGCTTGACGTTATTAAGGTGACTTACGTGTCTGTGTTCACGGAATTAATCGTTCCGGTGGGAGGGGTTACTGAGATCGTTAAATTCGCGTTGTTGACCAGGAATTCCTTCGTGGGCGCTAGCAAGACCTTACTAGGTATAGCATCGCATAGGCTGATAACCACCTTAACCATGCTGGCTTTCCTACTATTGTCTGTGGTAGGGCTGCATATGCCTGCTTCACGCGCTCTAGTCTTGATACTGCCTGCCGCTGCTTTAACCCTGATTAACTCGCTTCTTTTCTTAATGCCTAGGAGTAAGGCTCTTGAGTCTCTGGTAAATAAGCTCTATCGTAGGCTCGGTAGGGAGTCCAGCGTAAGATTTCATGAGGAGTACGTAGGGGACTTCACCAGCTTAACTAAGCGCTATGATTACGTGGTGGCAGCGACCCTGATCTCGGTGCTGGAGAGGGTGTCTAACGTCGCTCACGGCTACGTGCTAGCCCTCCTCGTAGGGCTTAAGCCGAGTCTATGGCAACTCATCATAGGTTTCGACTCTATCTACATAATAATCTGGCTCCTCCCCATAGTCACGCCAGGTAATGTAGGGATTTACGAGTTGACGCAGACAGGTGTTCTGAGCTTGGTCGGGGTTAGTAAGGGTATGGCGGCCTTACTCAGCGTGTTAACTAGGGTGTTCGTAGTGTTAGGTGAGTACCCGCTATTCCTAGCGGCGGCCGTGAGTTTCGGGTTGAGCGTTAAGAGCCTATCTCAGCTAGTTAAAGACTGGAGTAAGGGTTCCTCAAATCCTTAATAAAGATGATGCGATATTAACGTAGAGGGCTTAGAAATGTCGGAAACCCTTAAGAGTAAAGTCATAGAAGTTTTGAAGACCGTGGAGGATCCTGAACTAGGTATTGACGTGTGGAATCTGGGATTGATTTACGACGTCTCCGTTAATGAGGGTGGTGATGTCTTAATAAAAATGACGTTCACGGCCCCCGGATGCCCCGCCAGCACCTACATACTCTTCGAGATATATAAGAAGCTGACAATCATTGAGGGCGTGAGGGACGTGCGTGTTGACGTGGTTCTCGACCCTAGGTGGACCCCCTTAAGAATGACTCAGGAAGGTAGGAGAAGGTTTGAGTCGAAGTATGGGTATGACATAGTTGAGAGGTATTTGGAGGCTGTGAAGAGCGGTAAGATTAGGGGTTGATGTCTTGCCGGTCGAGGAGCATAGGAGAGAAGCTGAGGGCTTGGAAATCAATCTCGGGTTAATCATAACTAGCGACTCCATCCTAAGGGGGGTTAAGAGGGATGAGATCACGCCTATCGTGGAGAGGGTGTGTGAGGATTACCGAGCGGCTCTGAAGGGTAGGCGCGTGGTCCCCAACAAGGAAGGGGAGATCAGGAAGGCTTTCGAGGATTTGCTGGGTTCCTGTAACGTCATAGTGGTGACCGGGGGTACCG
>CAZWSU010000070.1:0-2552 GCA_964636755.1 uncultured Desulfurococcaceae archaeon | reverse complement strand
GGTGAGGAGATGAGTCAGGTTGGTTGCGCGGTGCCGGACCAGCGGTGCCTCGCTGTGAGGAAAGGCAGGTGTGCTGGCGAGGTGGTGGCTCTTGTTGCGGCGTCAGATTACGATAAAGCTCTGAAAGCCGCTGAGGAGGTTAGGGTGGGTTATGAGCCGTTACCGCATATCCTGGACCCCTTAGAGGCGATGGAGAGGTCTGATGTCTTAATACATGAGGAAGCAGGCTCCAACATAGCTTTCAGAACTAAGGTTAGGAAAGGCGATATTATCGAGGGTTTCAGCAAGTCGGACGTCATAGTGGAGAACGAGTATAGAACACATCATCAAGACCACATATACTTGGAGACTGAGGCAGCGCTAGCCATACCTGATATGGAGGGCAGGGTAACGATCATAGGAGGTATTCAGTACCCGCACCTAGCCAGAGACATAACCGCTAAGGTTCTCGGAGTTCCTTCAAGCTTCGTTAAGGTCATAGTTCCTTATGTGGGAGGGGGTTTCGGGGGCAAGGATGATGAAGGTCCTCTGGCGGCGGCTAAGGCCGGCTTAGTAGCGTATTTAACTAAGAAACCGGCGTTCATCTTATATAGTAGGGAGGAATCAATAATTATTCACCCGAAGAGGGAGGCAGCAATAATAAGGTATAAGAGTGGTGCTAGCAACGACGGCAAACTACAAGCTATTGAGGTAACGATAATTCACGACACAGGTGCTTACGCTAACAGATCGCCCTTCATACTATGGAGAGCCACTATGCATTCCTCAGGTCCTTACGAGGTCCCAAACGCTAAGGTAGATGGGTACGCTGTCTACACTAATAAGGTGTACGAGGGTTCTTTCAGAGCTTTCGGTAACGCGTCAATTCAGTTCGCGGTTGAGAGGCAGATGGATCAACTAGCTAATAAGCTAGGTATGGACCCAATAGAGTTTAGGCTTAAGAATATTTTAGAGCCGGGCAAGTACACCGTTACGGGTCAGCTCCTCGACCACTCTGTAGGGGTTGGCGACGCCATAAGAAAGCTAGCTGAGGCTTCGGAGTGGAGGAGGAAATACGAGGAGTTCAAGAAGTTTAACGAAGCGAGTGATAGATTTAAGAGAGGCATAGGTATAGGCGTTGCGTGGCACGGCATAAGCACCTCCAGAGGAGTTCCGGACTGGTCTAACTCGTACGTTAAGATAGAGAAGGACGGGTCCGTCACAGTGTTCACAGGAATTACTGAGATAGGTCAGGGATCTCCCACCTCATCACACATACAGATAGTCTGTGAGTTGCTAGGCGTTTCACCTAATCACGTTAAGGTTATTTTCGGGGATACCGACGCTCCCGATGCGGGAGCCACACATGCTTCGAGAGGGACCAGCATCGGTGGCATAGGTGTTTTAGTAGCGGCGGCGAAGCTTAGGGAGAGACTGGTTTCTCTGGCTGCCAGCATGCTTGACGTGAGTCCCGAGGACGTGGTTTTAAGGGATGAGAAAGCTCAGGTTAGGAACGACCCTACAAGATATGTGAGCTGGAAGGATCTGGTTAAGGAGGCTATGTCCAGGGGTGTTGAATTAAGCGCGACCGGGTACTTCTTCCTACCTAAGGGCAAGTTTGATGATACGGTGGGTCAGGGGTTTGCGTACCCAGCCTATAGCTACATCGCAGTGGTTAGCGAGGTTGAGGTAGATACGTGGACCGGGCAGGTCAAGGTGCTTAAGGTATGGCCTGCTCTAGCTGCTGGGAGGATAATAAACCCGCAGCAAGTTGAGGGCCAGGTAGAGGGGGCCGTCGTTCAAGGAATGGGCTACGTCTTGATGGAGCAGTTAGTATTCGATGAGAGGGGCAGGATATTGAATCCGGACCTAACAGACTACGTTATACCGACGATAAGAGACATTCCTGAGATAGCTAAGCCTATCTACGTGGAGGACGTCTTTAAGTACGGTCCCTTCGGAGCTAAGGGGGTTGGTGAGATGGCTTTAATACCTATGCCTGCCACGCTCTCTAACGCCGTAGCTAACGCGTTAGGGGTTAACGTAACCAGACTACCCCTAACACCCGAGAATATTCTTAAGTTGCTGGGTAAGGTGAGGGGGTGAGGCCACGTGTTCTATAAGCTACCTGAGATAGAGTACATACGTGTTTCAGAACTTGATGAAGCTCTGAGGCTCTTAAGTAGAAAGGAGGACGTTAGGGTGTTGGCGGGAGGGACCGACCTGGTAGTCGATATGAAGATAGGTAGGTACAGACCGAAGACGGTGATAGATATTTCAGGGATTAAGGACTTGCGGTACATAGTGGATGAAGGCGATAAGATCAGGATAGGTGCCTTAACTAGGATGCAAGACATTGTTGAGTCCCCCGTCATCAGGGAGAAGTTGCCCGTTCTCGCTGAAGCAGTCTCGATGCTGGGTTCATGGCAGATTAGGAATATGGCTACTGTTGGTGGTAATTTGTGTAATGCTTCTCCTGCGGCTGACTCAGCACCACCACTCCTAGTACACGAAGCAAAAATAAAACTAACAAGCATAGAAGGAACAAGAGAAATACCAATAACAGAATTCTT
>CAZWSU010000069.1:0-7095 GCA_964636755.1 uncultured Desulfurococcaceae archaeon | reverse complement strand
AGTTACTTCTGAGTTTCCTTTAAGCAGAGGGGTTGAGGCTTTTGAAAAAAGTTTTGAGAGGGGGGAGGTAAAGGTTCATATAATCGTATGATGCGTCTTAGTTCTTAATTGTTTTTGTGGATTGTCTTAGTTCTATGGTTAACGTTAATTAAGCTTTTTAACTTGGGCCTCTGTAAGAATCCTAGAATGTAGGAGAGTGTCCGTGATGTCTCTTTCAGGACTCTACATGCCTAGAGACTCCGTAATACATAGGTTAGATGCTCGTGTGAAGCTATCTTGGTTCATCCTGGCTTTCGCGGCTTCCATAGCTAGTCAATGGGATGGTTCTGTTTCCGTATTCGTGTACTTATCGCTTATCATAGGGTTGGTGCTAGCTAAGATATCTGTCAAGAGAGCTATCCTAACCATAGTCTACAGTGTAATATTTTTCTTAGTAACCACTCTGGTGTGGGCTTCTATGTATCAGGATGTAGGGAACTACATCACTACCTTCCCTCTAATTAACGTGAGATTAACTGACGTAGGTCTCTTAGTAGGTACTGGGAAGTTTTTCCTCATAGTAAACCCAATTACTGCTTTCTTGCTACTCATGACCACTACTAAAATGTATGATTTACACTATGTAGTCACGAAAGCCGGGCTATCCTATAAGGCAGGCTTTATGTTCGCTCTAGCACTAGGATTACTCCCCTACACGTTTACTGAGATAAAAAATATAATTGACGTTCAGAAGGCTAGGGGGTTGGAAGTCGATTCAAGAAATCCTGTCAAAAAACTAGTTTACGTAGTCCCTATCTTTGTTCCTTTAGTGATAAGGATGATGAGCTACGTATGGGACTTAAGCATAGTTTTAAGTGTTAGAGGTTTCGGGGCTTACCCAAAGAGATCGTACTATTTCACTCTTAGATGGGGTAGGAAGGACACGGTAGCGCTGCTGTTGTTGCTGGCTATGTATTCAGCGATAATCATCCTTAAATTAACAGGTTTTTCTACCTATTATTTCCTGAGAGGTGTGTGAGTTATGTCTACGCTGATTGATATAGAGAATCTCTGGTTTAAGTATTTAGCTAGTGATGAGTGGGTTCTGAAGAACATCAATTTTAAAATGATGGAGGGAGAGACCGTAGTTATTATGGGTCCCTCGGGTTGCGGTAAGTCAACTCTCCTGTATACCCTGGTCGGGATGATACCACACGTAATAAGGGGAGAGTTAAGGGGTAGGGTAACTGTTTTAGGTATGAATGTTGGGGAAGTAGGTCCTCAAACGTTAAGCAGGTATATAGGGTTTGTATTTCAGAATCCTGAACTTCAAGTCATAATGCCTACGGTGCTTGAGGAATTAGTGTTTGGGTTAGAAAATCTCAACCTGAGTAGAGAGGAAATTAAGGAGCGAGTAGATGAGATCCTGGATTTCATCGGGTTTAGGGGGAGGGAATTTGAAGACCCACATAATATGAGTCCCGGAGAGAAGCAGGTTCTGGCTATCGCTTCAGTACTTGCTTTAAGACCTAAGATACTTGTTTTAGATGAGCCTACCTCAATGCTGGATCACGTGGGTACTTTCAAGATATTGGGCTTGATCGAGAAATTGAAGAAGGAAATGAATCTTTCCCTATTAGTAGTTGAACACAGAATTGAGTGGATAGCTGAACACGCTGACAGGGTCATAATAATGAGAGACGGCGAGTTCGTGGGAGAAGGAACCCCTCAAGAGATATTTAATGATGTGGAGTTAATTCAGAAAACCGGAGTGAGACCCCCTCAGGTCTCTGAGATTTTCTATAAGATAGCCTTACGTAAGCCTCAAATTATCAGGAGCAAGATACCCGTAACGATGAATGAAGCTCTTAGCGTAGTGAGTGAGATAGGTCTCGACACGAGCTCATCACAGCCTTTCGTTCAAACGGAGGAGCCTGAGAAGCCTTGTAAGGAAGCCTTAATTAGTGTTAGGGATCTTTGGTTTAGATATAGGAAAGACCTTCCGTGGGTCCTTAAGGGTATTAACCTAGATATCTGTAGGGGGGAGTTCATAGCTATCATAGGGCATAGCGGTGCTGGGAAAACAACACTAGTAAAGCATTTCAATGGCTTGCTAAAGCCTGTTAAGGGTAGCGTGATTGTGGCAGGCCGTGATACTAGGAAAACTCCCACATCTACGCTGGCGAGGATTGTCGGTATGGTGATGCAGAACCCTGAAGCCCAGTTCTTCGCGAGCACACTATACGAGGAAATGAGTTTTCCACTTAAGAGGTTGGGGTTAAGGAAGGAAGAGATAGAGAGCAGGATTAGGGAGGCTTTCGAAGTAGTTGACTTAGTTAAGCCTTTAAGCATATCACCCCATCTCCTAAGCTTTGGTGAGAAGCATAGACTAGCTATAGCCTCAGTACTTATCTTAAAGCCTCAAGCCTTAGTCTTGGACGAACCCTTCTCAGGCCTTGACTACAAGAGAAGCCTTCAACTCTTGATCGCTTTAAGAAGGTTTGTTGAGAGCGGGGGTACCGTGGTTTTGGTAGCGCACGACCTTCAGTTAATTAGTGAAGTAGCTGATAGAGTGATAGTATTGGATAATGGTATTATAAAGCGTTCCGGTAATATGAGGGAGGTCTTAGGTGACGTTGATTGGTTAAGAACTCAGGGCTTTATGCCTCTCCAATCAACGCTGTTAGCTAGAGAGATCGGTTTAAGAGGATTAGTTAAGACAAGCGAGATCTCAGAAGCTTTAGTTAATGTCATTAAGGGCTGACTAGATCTCAGTATTTCCTTACCTATAACCTATGATGTTATGTAGATTTCGGGGAGGGTAATGAGTAATACGAGGTTTATTCAAAACTCTAAGGAATTAAGTACTTCACCACTCCATGAAACACTCTTGGAGATAATTGAGGAGGGCCTGGTTAGGGCGGACCCTTACGATGCGGTTATGAGGAATCTTAGTGTGAGAGGAGGCAAGCTCGTCGTCGGGGGGTATGAGACCCTCATTCCCGGACGTGTGCATGTGATCGGGTTTGGTAAGGCGTCTGAGAAGATGTTAAGAGCTGTTCACGATTTACTCGGTAGATTCCTGTGTGGTGGTGTGGTGATAACACCGAGTACTGAGACCTGGGTTGGTCCTGTTAGAGTGTTGAAGGGTGATCACCCTCTTCCCGGGACGAATACTTTGAGATCCTCCCTCCACTTGCTTGATTACCTTAGTGAGGAGGTTAGAGAAGATGACTTGCTCCTCGTGTTAGTATCTGGTGGTGGGTCAGCTCTTTTCGAAGTCCCCGAAGATGGTCTGGTTATTGAAGACATATCCACGGTTAGTAGGGAGTTGATGGCTAGAGGGGCTGACATAGTGGAACTTAATATTGTGAGGAAGAAGCTCTCGAAAGTGAAGGGCGGTAAGTTACTCAAGCATGTGAGAGCTAGGGAGGTTATCACGTTGATTATTAGCGACGTGGTAGGTGATAAGCTAGACACCATAGCTTCAGGTCCGACAGTACCTGATAATACATTCTTTAGCGACGCTTATAGAATACTGAAGAGGAGAGGTTTATGGAGTGAGTTAAGACACGAGTTGAGGAGATTCATTGAGAGGGGGTTGGCTGGTGAGGTTCCTGAAACGCCTAAGGAAGGAGAACCACTCTTCAGTAAGGTTCGGAATTTCGTTATAGCGAGTAATCGTTTAGTTTTGGAATACATGGACCTGATCTTATCGAGGAAGGGTTTTAACACGTTATTACTGACTTCTATGCTTGAGGGAGAGGCTCGGGAAGTAGGTAAAGTTCTCGGCTCCATTATGAAGAACATCACACAATACTCAAGACCTGTGAGCAGACCGGCAGCACTACTAGCAGGTGGTGAAACCGTAGTTACGGTGAGGGGTAGCGGTGTTGGTGGGAGGAATCAGGAGTTGTGTCTCTCGCTCGCCATGTCTATTAAGGGTCTGCAGAATGTGGTAGCCGCGTGCATGGGAACTGACGGGATTGACGGGGTGAGTCCGGCTGCCGGCGCTGTGATAGATGGGGGGCTTTACGAGGAAGCGATTGCGAGGGGGCTAGAGCCTAGTGAGTACCTAGCGAATAACGATAGCTACACGTTCTTCCAGAGGATGGGGAGAGCCATCATAACGGGGTATACTGGTACGAACGTCAACGACATATTCGTGGCACTCATAAGATAACCTACGTTAGATTCTTAGAAGATCTTTACTCAAAAAGAAACAGCTTACTTACCTCCTCCTGAGAACATACCCTAGTAAGAACCCGACTAACAGCATCATTACGCCTGTCGCAGCAGTCACTCTGTAATCGATTACGGGAACCTCCACGGGTGGTGCGGGTTGAGTCTCCGTAACACTCACGGAGATTGTCAGCTCTTCAGTTTTCGTAGTTATTACAGTAGTAGTTACTGTATTGGTTACGGTCGACGTGGTCGTTTCCGTGGATATTGACGTAGACGTGATTGTCTCGGTTTCTATCAAGGGTAGCGTTTTCGTGATTGTCTCAGTAATGGTTAGAGTTTGAGTTTGTATATATGTGTAAGTCACTGTAATAACGCCGGTCTGAGTCTCTGTTTCTGTTGTTGTAGTCTCCGTGGGGGTCTCCGTAGTGGTTTCTGTAGGGGTCTCCGTAGGAGTTGTCGTCGGGATCTCCACACCTATTAAGTATTCTTCATGCGGTTTCATAAGCGGGTACTCGTCGACGTTATTAGGATCGATTCCGTGTGGTGTGTCACCGATCCCATTACCGTCTGAGTCTGTGCCGTTATAATCGCTCCAGTAGTTACCCATGTAGCTCGTGAAGTATCCGTTTTCATACTTGTACGTGTATTCTGTAGGGGAGTACCAGCGATTAGAGCCTGGGGTTCCGTACACGCCGTAATTATTCGTGTTATTGAAGGTGTTCAGATATATCTCGTTGTTGGAGAGGTTCCCTCCAGTACTTATAGAGAAGTATATCCCGTACGTGTTATTAACGATCATGTTAAGAAATACTCTGTTATATTTTGCTGGGTAAGTAGATGTAGCGCGGATTCTGATGCCGTTGTTGTTATTGTATATCGTGTTATTAGCTATGGTGTTATTGCTTGCTTCGTTAACGAATATGCCGTAAGTATTAGTCCATCCATATATTCTATTATAAGATATTGTAACATTCGAGGATCTATATACTCTGATCCCGTAATAACCAGTTAATGAGGAATTAGTAGTTGTTATTACGTTATATATTACCGTCACGTTTTGAGAGCCTGAGTAGACATCTATGCCGTGCCAACTACCTTCCTGAACTAAGATAAAACCACCCACCACGACGTTGCTAGCCTGGATTCTTAGAAGAAAGCCACTCCTCCTAATTATTACGCTCTCATTCGGTATCTCAGGTCTTCCTAGAGCTAAGAGTCTTAAACCGTTCTTATTTATGGTTGTCCCATTTGCTTCTAAATACTCTCCTGGTCTAACACAAATTGTTTGCCCTGGCTGCGCTGCAGTGACGGACATGTTTATGCTAGGGTAATTATCTGGCACAATAATATCGCATTCGGTCTCGTTGGGAGGTACGTAACTTGACCAACTTAAGACTTCTTTAGGGGCGGAGGCTTTCCCCACAGTATTCGTAAGGGTTGTGACCGGTGTTACGCTCGCAATTAACGCTAGAGTAATCAGTGCTAGAGGTAGAGCATACCTCACGTACATTAAACGCACCTTCAAGATATAATTGTCGTAAATCCTTAATAAATTAGGATGTGTTCATCGCGTGAATTCCTTGATAAACTCCTCAACTATCTTAAGGAACTCATCAGGTTTTTCCTCGTGAGGTAGATGACCGCACTCACCAATCATCACTAGTCTAGGGTTTGATTCATTACTTAATAGACTTACTAACTCCAAACTACTGCTCAGCGGGACTATCTCATCGTTAACTCCGTGCACTATTAAGATCGGTAGCTTAACACTCCTTAACGAATTACTTATCTCAGGGAACCCTCCGTATTTCATTAACCAGTAAAGTCCCCTGTCCCAGTCCTTAGCTCTTAAAGGATACTTATATCCCTCCACGACATCCTCTGTTAGCTTAGACTTGTTGTACCAGGCTTTATAGAGTATCTGCTCTAACTGACTCACGAAGCCTCTTATTATTAAGGGCCCGTATTTATCAGCTAGAGGTAGTGAGTAGAGGAGGTTTTCAAGTAAGCTATTCTGCCGCGCTCTCCAAGCCGGAGCCACTAGTATTAAAGCATCCACGAGTTCGGGATGTTCTAACGTTATGAGGAGAGCTAATCCTCCACCAGCCGAGTGCCCTACTAACACGGCCCTACTCACGTTGAGTTTCCTTAATAACTCATAAGTTATTTTTGCTTGACCCTCAGCTGTGTAGGGGTTGAAGCTTAGTGAGGCTGGATCTACCCTCTCCGTAAGTCCAAACCCGGGTCTATCAAAAGCTATGACCCTACCATAGTTAGACAAGTTACTTAATACTTCCCTCCAGCTAAAGACGCTTGCTCCGAACCCGTGAAGCAGAACAAAGGTTAAGTTACCGCAACCAAACATCTCAACATAACGTACCTTAACTCCCTCAACTACTACGAACTTATCGTGTTCTCTGGCCAGGGACTCGACCGGTTCTCCCACGGGAGGCACGGGCACGACGTGTAAAACTACTATGACGATCAAAAACGCTAGAATTATTTTAAAAGACTTTCTCCTAGTGACAGACTTTAACCGAACCCACATCGACATCACCTCCTCATCTCATTGTTTTAATTAAAACATAGATATCGGCGTCGAGACCAGTCATGCTAGACATACTACTCGATACAATCCCTTTACATGAATCCCGGAGCTCTCACGCTAGTTACTTCCTTATTCACCAAGTTCGGCGGTATTTTTCCTTCGTAGAACGTGATGAGGTTTTCAGCAACTGTTTCAGCCATGCCGTGTCTTGCTTCATACGTAGCGCTAGCTGCGTGCGGGGCTAAGACAACATTCTTAAATGCTGTTAGTGGGTGGTTTGGTGGTAGTGGTTCTTCTTCGTATACGTCTAGTCCTGCGCCGGCTATCCATCCTTCTTGTAGTGCTTTAATTAATGCTTTAGTATCTACTACACCACCCCTAGA
>CAZWSU010000068.1:0-5431 GCA_964636755.1 uncultured Desulfurococcaceae archaeon | reverse complement strand
GAGAGAGTTTTACGAGGAAATCAGGAATATTAAGGCATATTCATCCTCACGTTAAAAATCAAGGTTTTCAGTCGCCAACCACTATGCTTATTAATGTGACTATCTTAAATAACGTGGTGATTAAGCATGATAACGGAAGTGAAGGATGTAGTAGTTAAGGTGAGCGGTAAGAGAGTCTCACCAACGATGATGGTTGTGAAGAGCGGTGAATACGAGATAATAACTGATAAGATTGGTGGTGAGGCGCCGAGCCCCGTTGAGTATGTCTTAGCTGCTCTAGCTGGGTGCATAAACATAGTCGGGACTTTAGTAGCTAGGGATCTAGGGATAAACATAGAAGACCTGGAAGTAAATGTGGAAGGGGTGATCAATCCGAGCAAGTACATGACCGGCGTGGGTGAGAGAGCTGGTTATAAAGAGATAAAGACAGAGGTTCTGATAAAGAGTGACGCCGACTTAGAGACTTTGAGGAAGTGGATTAAGCTAGTTGAGGAACGTTGCCCAGTAGGGGATAACCTATCTAATACCACCACAGTCGTAACTAACATCAAGAAAGTCTAGTCATCGGTTTTACGTGTAGGGAAATATTAAGAAAGTTTCTCTTAATTAAGTCATTTAAACTACTTAGTACTTAGATCTTGCTATAACAACAAACCCTCTAGAGTTTCCTGTCTTGCCGTTCAACTTGTTCTTATTTACTTTATATATGTTAAACCTACCCCTCCTCCTCCTGTAAAGAACTATGTAACCCTTAATTTTCAGCTGTTTCAGTATGTGCGCCGCCACCTTGCTATTCACGTTGAACTTCCTCGAAATCTTCCTCGCGTTTATGAAGGAAGAGCTGTAAGTTCTTAACCACTCAACCACATCATCTAAGTTAGTCAAGAGTATCACACTCTGTCTAAGTTATATTTAAACAAAAGACTAATATAAAAGTTTTACGCTTTAATTCCGGGATTTCCTTCTTTCAGGACTTGAAGAGGTCAAGAATTGCAAATTGCTGGGGTCCTCATTTAGTCAAGGTTGTGAGATTAAGTATTATTAAAAACGGATTCTTCAAATTATCTTTAGTGTGAGGGAGGATGGAAGAGGTAATTAAATCACTGATTTACGTTTTCCTCCTAATGCCGAGTGTTGCCATAATGTTCGTGCATAGCGTCATATACTTTCTTGGTGGAGGGAGGGGTGTTGAGAGGAATGCGCATGCAGGCGCGAGCTTCCTTGACTCGGGCATTAGCGTGATAGTGCCTGTGAAGGACGAGCCTGAACACATAATAATCGAGTTAATTGAGAACTTAAGTAAGAGTTTAAGTAGGTTAAGGAATGTTTACGAGGTTTTGATCGTGTGCGATGACCCCCCTGAAGCGGCGTTAGGGCTTAAGAAAGCTTCCGAGGAACATGCCTCGAGATTAGGGCTTAAGAATTTCAGGTTTCTCATAAGAACTGAGGGTCCTAAGGGTAGGGCGGCCGCACTAAATTACGGTATTCTTAACTCTAGGTATGACTTAATCCTATTCTTAGATGCCGACTCAAGAATACGTGAAGACACCATACCTAAACTAATCTCATGTATTGAGTCAGGTCATGACGTGTGTGTGGCTAGATGGGTAGGTTATAGCTATAGGAAAACTAAGCTCGGCATCTCCCTGACGTACAGCATGAAGTACGTGGTAGATACACTCTATAAAGGCAGGCACAACCTCGGCTTCATGATCTTCCCGCTAGGTACTGGGACTATGTATAGGAAGGACGTCCTACTCAAGGTTGGTTTATGGGAACATAACGTGATACAGGACGATATGTATATGGGGACTAAACTACATGGGGCAGGCTACCTCGTCGGCTACTCCGACGAGGCATTGGTAGAGGTTTCAGTACCTTCAAGCTTCAGAGCCTTCAGAGTACAACAAACGAGATGGGCTTTCGGCGCTATAGAGACTTTAAAGAAGGGTTACTTGAAGTACGTGGTTAAGAGAAGTAAGGACCTAGGTTTGCTGAGACTCGTTGAAGGCGCGCTCTTCCTACTACAGTACACGCCTCTAGCGGGTCTCTCCCTCTCTCTAATCCTAATACCTGCCTTATCGATATTATTCCGTTACGACTTAATGAGGATGAACGTGTATTTCCTGACAGCGTTCTCTGTAATGACTATAGCTTACGGGTTAAGTATTTACGAATCTCTTGAAAAGCTCAAATTACCTAAACTCAGGATACTGAGGAGTATGGGTTCTATAGCGGCTTTCACAGTCTCCATATCGCCTCACATCTTAACTCACACTATAAAGGCTTTACTCAATAATAGAATTTCCTACGTAGTAACCCCTAAAGGTGAGAAAGAGCGTGCGATCGGTAGAGATATGAGTCTCGCGTTATTTGCTGCATACTTAACAGCAACTCTCTTAGGCAACTTAATTATAGGAAATTACTTTACCTCAATGTGGGTTGGAGCATTCCTCGCAGGAGTCTACTACACGTTTTTAAAGGCTGAGAAACTGGTTCATGGATATTAGCGGGGTCTCCCCTGCTAATCCGGGTATATTTTGAGTTCTTTCCCGTCGACATTCATGTAGACCTCGAAGTATCTCTCGAAACCGCTAGTAAGTATTTTTGGTTTGAGGACTGCTTCTATTTGGAAGAGACCTGCCGAGTCATTCATGTGTATCCTTATCCTAGCAGGGGCTTCGGAACCCTTGACTATTTCTACTTTCTTAATACTGATCGCCGAAACCGAGTGCATATCTAGCTTACCCATCTTATAAGGTATCCTAGCCCTCCCCTCAGCCATGTCAGTACCGTCAGCTACTTTAACGACCCCGGCCTCTAGAGTTAACGCTCTCGTGTTGGTTTCCGTAGCGTAGATAGCGTGCATTATCTCGTGTCTAAGCATGTATTTATTGACTGAGCTTAGGTTTGGGAGTATCTCACGAAACATCCTGTCAACGATGTCTTTAGCTAGTAACGCGCCCACGTACTCGTGATCAACCCTGTGCACGGAATTACCTATGTCGTGGAGGTATGCGGCGACCAAAACAACTAACTTAGCCTCCTCAACATTCCTGGCAGTCCCGTAAGCGATCGTGGATGGTTTAAGACCTGCCTCAACTAATATATCGAAGAGTTCTAGAGCAGAACCCGAGACTATCCTCGAATGAACCACTCCATGATCGTTATACCTTAACCTACTTACGGCCATCACGTTAGACATCTTTATGAGTGTCTGGATCTCCTCGTCTTGCTCCAGAAAATCGTAAGCTTTCTTCAACAAGTCAGAAGTCTCCACATGCTTAACCACTAGTGCGGGCCCTACCACAACCACACCACATCACCCACAAAAAATAGGGGCTCACGTAATTAAAGAAAATCACGCAGAATTAAATCATTTTAAAAGCGGTTCAACGCTATTAATTTAGGTGAGGTTAGGTGGCGTCCCTGATTAAGCTGAGGCTTTCGATGCTTGGATCTATAGCTTTGGTGATAGGTATAACGACCCTAATATTATCCGCTATACTGAGTCTGTTCTCGTACGGTGCGGACGTCCTGATGATACTGACGTTCTCTCTCATATTCGTTGTAGGTGTTCACTTCCTTCAATGGTTGATTAGCCCGTGGATTATAGAAGCACTCTATAAGGTCAGGCCGGTTACCAGCACCGGGGATCTCTGGGTAGCTGAGATGGTCGAGAGAGTTGCTAGAGCTTCCGGACTTAAGAGAGTTCCTAAAGCCATGATATCACAGCTAGGAATACCTAATGCTTTCGCGTACGGCAACTTCCTGAGCGGGTATAAGGTGGCCGTCACTCAAGGACTCATAGACAGCCTGCCCCGTGAGGAGGTTGAAGCGGTGGTAGCTCATGAAGTAGGACACATAAAGCATAGGGATGTTGAGGTAATGATGGTCATAAGCATATTGCCGGCCCTGATTTACTGGCTTGGCAGAATACTCATTTACTCAGGCTTCTACAGCTCGGGTCGTAGCAGGGAGAGTAGGTCAACGCCCGCGCTCGCCTTCTTGATGGGGATGATCCTCATAATAGTGTCTTTCTTGAGTAACTTGGTGGTTCTCTACATAAGTAGGCTCAGAGAATACTACGCTGACTCTAATTCCGTGTTAACGCTACCTGAAGGGGGTAGGAACCTCCAGAGAGCTCTCGCGAGGATTCTCGTTGCTTCAGGAGCTATAAGTAGGCCTAGATCCGGGGAGATTAGTAGTGCTACCAAGCTGAAAGCCTTACTCATATCAGATCCTGAGCTAGGCATAAAGTCCTCCATAAGAACCTACGATATCGACGAAGTCGTTGAATGGATTAAGTCCCAGAAGAGAATATCACCGTTAGAGATATTCTCAACCCATCCTGACCCAGCAAAAAGATTGAGATTCATCGATAGTCTAGAGCAAGAGACTAGTAAGACTAGGTACACAATACTTCGAGTTTAATGTATTCCTTGATAGGTGTGAAGGGGAGTAAATGCCTAGTAGTTTTTGGTGGGTAGATACCTCCACTCCTAACATACTCCATTATTTCCGATTTGCTGAAAGCTCTTCGCACCAGCACGCAATCTATTTCATTCCTGCGGAGATCTTCTGAAGCGTCTGAAAGCAACCCATACCAAGCAAGACTTATTAAATTCCTCACAGCGAGTTCGTCAAGAATTCTCAGCACCCTCCTCTGAACCTCGACATCCCCCTCTATGGACACACACCTACTACTCCTATCAAACATTAAGAAAGCCTTATTCCTCAAGTCCTCATCATTAACTGAGTCTATGCTTAATCCGCACGTCTCAACGTTCAGCCCACTTAATCTACTGAGAAGTAACTCAGGCTCCCCTGAGAAAGCAGGATACCACGTGAAGACCTTGATTCTAGGATCGAAGTAATTCACTATCACCGAAGGTATTTTCCTACACCCTAACTTGATTAGAGCTGCCCACCTATGATGCCCGTCGACTATGAGGTACTTACTACTACCCGGTATGGGCGCCACTATCAAGGGCATGTCGAGAGCGTTATGCTCTCTTATATTCCTCACTATGTCGTTTAGTCTCTCCGTAACTATTTCCTCATGAGGTAGTAAGACATCCGCGTCAAGCAATACGTACTCTAACTTGATGGCTGGGATATCGTACTTCGGTATTTTCACACGAACTTTCTCTTTTGATGACAATAAGTGACCACCTTATAGTGAGCCGCCAACTCACTTAAGCTCCTTAATCAATTCTAAGACTTTCCTTACCGCGTCCACACCAGCTCTTTCCTGCGCTTCCTCGGTTGAGGCGCCTATGTGTGGTGTTAGAACTACGTTATCGAGTTTCGTTAGTGGGTGGTTTGGTGGTAGTGGTTCTTCTTCGTATACGTCTAGTCCTGCGCCGGCTATCCATCCTTCTTGTAGTGCTTTAATTAATGCTTTAGTATCTACTACACCACCCCTAGA
>CAZWSU010000067.1:0-12656 GCA_964636755.1 uncultured Desulfurococcaceae archaeon | reverse complement strand
ATATCGTTAGTAGGCTGAAACACGATTCGTAAATATGCGCAGATACTTTTTGTATGGTCAGTTGCGCACATTCAGTCTTGGAAGTGTATATTTTGTATATTTTAAGAAATTTTAAGTAAAGTTTATAAGGTGTGATGTTTTCTTGTGTGTTGGGGGTGGTCGTGAAGAAGTATTTTGCTTTAGTTATTTTTATGTTAATCATTATTTCAATAGTTTCTGTTGTTTCGTTACTTCCTCGCGGGGTTTCCGTAGGTGTTGGGCCGATGATCGTGAGTGCTGGGGGCGGGGGTCAAGGTTACGTAACCATAGTTTTCGAGGGCGGGGAACTCACCCTCAACGGAAAGAAGGTGACCGGGGAACTCATAGTTTCCTTTGGTGGGGAGACTCATGTAGTGTCTGTTGAGGAGTTGGGTAGAGTTGGTAGGGTTACTTTTGTTTTTAGTGAGGGGTTGAGGAGGGAGGGTGAGAAAATGAAATCCCTATACTCTTATTTCGGTATTGAAGTTAGTGAGGGGATGAGTGGTGAGGAGATAATTAGGTTGCTTAAGGAACGTGGTTTAGGCGGTGTGCGTTTACCCACACTCACACTAACACTCTGGCTAATAGATGAGGAAGGAAACGAGTACGTGCTTAACGAAGCTTTCACGTCAGCACATTACTACATGAGCCGAGGACACAAATACAACGAAGCATTTAAGAAAGCTTTTCAAGACCCACTAGCCATAGCGAGGGAGGGACCTACGATAATAATCCCTTCGATAGAGAAACTGCGTGAGTTCTTCGTCAGGGTTGACTCAAGCACGGTTATTGGGAGACTTATTGAGGAGCTAGGTATATGGGGTCAGAAACCAACAATTACCTCAGACTCGCAAGACATTATCTACGTGGAGAATTACCTACAATTCCCTCAATCTCCTCCTGAATTCTTCAGAGATAGGGTTTCCGTGTTAACACCGGGGGTTGATGAGGTGTGGCTGGAGAATGAGGCTTGGCAAAACTTCATAAGACTCTACGCGTCAGCATACCTATTCAGAAAAACAGTATTCACAACCCCAGAAGAAGTAAGAGATTACTTAAGCAGTCCTTCCTGGGGGTGGTGCTCCAAAGAAAAATACTTCGTGAACTTCGAGTCAATACTGAGCACATGCCTAAACCCCTCAACAACATACAGCGTTCAGTGGAACCACACTAGAATACCGGGAACATTCTTCTGGTTCTACAAACCATACGTAATAACTGTGACCTCAAACCATCAAAATCTACCACCACTAGAATTAAACTTAGTGTATGGAGTAGCTGAAGCAGGCTACACAAAACAAGGGTTCACATTCTTAGGAACACTAATTTCTGGTAGTCTCTCATACTATATAACACAGGATACGAACAGCATCGGCTTCCTTAGCTCTGATTGGCAGCAAGGAATACGTCATGTGGCTTTGATAGTTCCTACCTCGATGCAGTATAATTATGACGCACTCTTCTTTAAGTGGATTATAGGAGATTACGATCAAGAATATTGGATAGCTACCCCGGTCCCCATACTAACTCCATACTATGAGGAAGTCGCATGGGTTTCCTCGGAGTGGTGGAGTCTCGATTATTATGACGTGTTAGGGAATCGTGTTTGGGGGACTTACGACTACGTCAGCAACATTTACGCACTACTATATAATGCGACAGGAGCTCTTCAATCAAGTGAAGAGGTAGTAAGGGATGTCATGCACTATCAAATACCTCCGAATAGAGTGATCATAGATAATTCACGTAGTAATGTGACTTACTATTCTGAATCCTTAGCGTCGGTAATGTTCGGGGTTTTCATGGATTTGGTGAGTACGTTATTTGGGACTTTGACTGGGAATCCGGTAGCTAAGCTATTCTCGTTCTTAAGTAACTTTGTAGGATATGCTGACACAACGTTTTATGGTTCTGCTAAGCAACTCTTACTTCAATGGAGGAGAACCGGAGCGCCTCAGGAAACCCCTGTCAGGGTAGTGAAGATTACTAGCGCTAATGTGAACGCGTCCTACAACCAGCTCGGGAGAGTACCCCTCGTAGCTCAGTACGTGATAACGATAGGTCAAGTAGGTAGTCCACCGTCCTGCCCGCCGAACGACCCTGACTGCCTAATACCGGAGAATAGGACGTCTTGATCGCGGGTTCCGGTTTAGCTCATGACAGTTTTTTTCCTAAAGCTTTCTATGTATTCATTAAATGTCCCAGCGGTTCTTAGCCAGCTACCGTAGTCGACTAAGGCTTTAACCGCTTTAGCTGCTCTTTCCGGTGAGAGATACATTGGTATGCCCATGGACTCCGCTTCAGCAGAGTATCTCGCTGTGTAGGAACCTCCCGTAGCCACCCCTACTATGGGTATTGGGTGCTGTAGCGTGTTATTGATTTCGTTAACTAACTTCACGAATTCCCGGTTTAGCTTGTCCGTAACGCCTGGCACTATGTAGTAGGGTAGCCAGAGTATCGCGTCTACCTCTCCGGATCTCATCAATATATCTGCTGCCTGAATTAGGTGCTCGTCTCTAGCTGAGCCGGTCACGTCTACGGGGTTGTATGGGGAGGCTATAGGTAGTAAGACCCTCCTCAATTTCTCGACTGTCTCGTCACTAAGTCTAGGTACTTGAAGACCTAGATCAGCTAAGGCGTCGGTAGCCATTACCCCGGAACCACCGCCTACGGTCAAGACTGCGACTCTAGGCCCGTATGATGGTGGTTGGAGAGCTAAGGCTAGGGCCATATCGAAGAGTTCTTCCATCCCGTAAGCTCTTAAGACTCCTGCTTGCTTGAAGGCCGCAGCGTATACTTTGTCCTGACCTGCTAGAGCTCCCGTATGTGATGACGCAGCTCTTGCGCCTGCCTCGGTCCTGCCCGACTTAAGAACGACTACCGGCTTGACCGGGGTAGTGTCTCTTAAAGCTTTGAAGAAAGACTTGCCGTCCTCAACACCCTCAATATACATGGTTATCACCCTAGTATCAGGGTCTCTCCTAAGGTATTCTAGTAGGTCGTCATCATCCACATCAGCTTTATTCCCGTAACTAACGAACTTGCTTATTCCAAGCCCTCTTAGAGCTGCCCAATCTAGTACTGCCGACCCGAAAGCCCCTGACTGCGAGACGAAAGCTATGTGTCCGTGTGGTGGGAAGCCTTGCCTGGTCTTGGGCAAGAATAACGTGTTCATCCCAGACTTGGGGACGTAAACCCCGACACAGTTAGGACCAATTAACCTCATCCCATACTTCCTCACAACCTCAACCAGCTTCTCCTCCCTCACAGCACCCTCATGTCCGACTTCCTTGAAGCCTCCTGAGATGACTATAAGTCCCTTAACACCTGCCTCACCAGCGTCAACAGCCGCCTCAGGAACCTTCTCCGCAGGAACCGATATGACCGCCACATCAACCTTATCAGGTATTGCTCTAACCGACGGGTAAGCCTTAAAACCGAGGATCTCGTCAGCCGTCGGGTTTACCGGGTAAATCCTACCCTTGTAAAACTCAGCTAAGTTCTTGAGGAGCTCGTAACCTACCTTACCCGGAGTCTTAGACGCGCCTACCACGGCGACACTTTCAGGGAAGAAGAAATAATCTAGACCACTACCCATTACACACCCCGTATTCAATACATGGACCACCTTATAAGCGGTTACAGCCGAGAGCGCTGTCAAAGACCTCTCGCTTAATATTACCACTTAAGTCTATTAGACTTGGGTCGTGTAGTAATTGAAGATAATTGATAAAGACTTGAGGAAGGGTTGGGTCAAGATTAGGGTAGAAGACGTGGACGACCTCTGGGTACTGAAAAACATAATTAAAGTTGGGGATATCGTGGTGGCTAAGACCTTAAGAGACGTGAAGATGGAGGGTGAGGGAAAGAAGAGGTTACCGATAACCCTGGCTATCAAGGTCGAGAAAATATATTTTCATCCCTTCGCGAGCAGGTTGAGAGTGCATGGGGTCATAGTCGAGGGTCCTGAGGAATACGGCTTGAGGGGTTCGCATCACACACTAAACGTTGACGTGGGGAGTGAAATAACGCTGTTTAAGGAATCATTAAGTCAATCACTGCTAAGGAAGTTAGAGTCACTCACGAATAAGAGGAGGTTTAAGACGTTGTTAGTAGCTGCTGATTTTGATGAGGCTTCCCTAGCTATTCTCTACGATCAGGGATTAAGGTTCTTAAATGACTTAACGCTCCCGAGCATAGGAAGCGAGGATGAATCCTCTATCGAGGAAGTAGCTAAGCGTGTTGTTGAGGAAATACTCAGGTATGTGGAGTCCGAAGACGTGGATTTCATAATAGTGGGTTCCCCTACAGTCCTTAGGGAAGCTATAATTAAAGCACTTAAAGCACGCGCCGGGAGCAAGTTAAGGGTATTCGCAGACTCGGTCTCCGTAGGTGGTAGGGCCGGAATACACGAGTTAATTAGGAGAGACTCCGTTAAGGGCCTACTTAAGGAGTTCGTGATCGTCGAAGGTGAGGAGATACTCGATAAATTCTTAAAACTACTTACGACAGACCCTGAACGAGTTGCTTACGGCTTAAAAGACATCGAGTTCGCGGCACTCAGCAACGCTGTAGACACTCTTCTAGTGACTGAAGACCTCCTTACTTCCAACGAATACGAGCGTGTAGAGAGAATCCTCAATCAAGTTGAGGAGAAGGGGGGTAGAGTCAGGATAATCCCCATGGAATCCCCACTAGCCGTTAAGCTGAAAGGGTTTGGAGGAATCATAGCTCTCCTAAGGTTCGCGCTTCAGAGACCGCTTAACCAGTATGGCAATCTTTCTCAAAGCCAGTAGTCTTTAAAGAGTGAAAGCTCGATTCAACAACCACCACGCTTTAATAAAGAATTCAGAACAGGTATTTTCAGTAGTTTCTCTCTTTCCACGTATTCCCAGAGTATCCCTTTAGGTCTTACTCTAGGTCCCTCAGCTCGCAGGGTCTTCGTCGGCGTTATTATCCAGTCGACCGTGAAGTCCCAGGGTTCCAGAGGTATCCTCTCCGTCACCACCTGGATGTCGTGAACTGTAGTCATTATAGGGACATCGGGAGAGATCTTCTTGCATTCGACTAGGATGCCGTACTCGAGTTCTGAGTAGCCCTCCCCCTTACCTAGCCTCCCACCAAACACGTCAACAACGACGGATCCCGCCACGATTAAGTCTATTTTTGGGAGGTTTTGCGGATCAACGCGCTCGCCGTATCTGAAGGCCCCCTGTATCGTTGACGCTACACTAAACGCTTTATCAGGTATTTTAGCGGGGTCCAGCAGCAGGAATCCCTCGGAGATTCTGGGCGTGGGCATCACGACTTTCCTGCGGGTTCGGAGCATTAACTCACGCACCATTCTTTGAGGAGCGTCGGGATTCACCTTAACTGTTTTAACTGTTTTGAGGGCGTCGTGCTTGAGTAGGTTTAGCGCTGACTGTTCCGCGCCGGCGAAGTTAGGTATCCTGCCGTGTACTGGTCTAGGAAACCTTGCTATGTTTGTTTTCTCCATTAAATCCCAGATTCTTCTTCTTAGTTCCTCCCTAACCCTCCTGTAATCTAGGTTTTCCTGACTCATCTATGGACTCACCGGCTTTAGTGACGTAAAGCGTTAGACCCTTAACCTCAACTACCCTGACTTTAGTTCCAGGCTCTATTACTTCATCTGTAGAGTACGCTGTCCAGTCCTCACCGAGTACGTAAACAACGCCCGGCGTCTCACGCGTTAGTCTGACCTTACAGATCCCGACCTCACCAATTAGTTTCTCGCGTAGAGTCTTTGATTTAAGTCTTCTCGCTTTCCCAGCTTCATAACCAACGTAAATTATTAACCCGCCTAACATAGCGAAACCTACTGCGACAGCCAGCGTTAACGTTGAGGGGGTCCCGAAGGACTCACTAATTATTGTCTCATAAACCCCGACCAACATGAGTATCAGGCCGGTCACCCCGAAAGCCCCGAATCCGGGTGTCAGTATCTCTATGAGGAGGAGTGTAAGCCCTATTATGAGTAGGGAGATGGCAAAGACGCTTACGGGCACTATAGACATAGCGTATAGGGAGATCAGTATCAGGACGAGGCCAGCAATCGCGTAGCCTTGAAAACCTGCTTGAACAAACTCAACAAATATTAACGCAATACCTATTATGAGAGCTATAGAGCTTACTATAGGCGCTGAGAACACGGATATTATGTGATCCCATACGGTATAACCAACTATCACGAGCTCCTCGAGACCTAGCTGCTGCTTCACCTCCTCCAGGCTATTCGCGGACTCGGCGAAACCTAGCGTGACCGCCTCAGCCGCGCTTAAAACCCTGTTCTTGGTTACGAATTCCTCAGCAATCCTAACCAAAGTTTCGTTGTTGTTGAAAGCTATGATAGCTAAGGATCTGAACCTGCCAACAACGTAGTTAACTGTTTTCTCGTCTGAGGGGCTTGGTTGAGCAGCGCCTATCGTTGAAGCGTTACCCATGAATATCTTCTTACCTAGTAAAGCTATCAAAGCACCTGCGGAAGCCGCCTTACCTCCCGGAGGTACGTAAACGTACGTGGTAACTCCTGACTCCACAACAATCCTTATTATTGAGTCAGCCGCGGCAAGATACCCCCCATAACTATCTACGTACAGTATTAACACGGACGACCTGCTGGCAGCCTCATTCACCGCGCGGGAAACTACCTCGACCGCGCCACCGTCAATGGTTGACGTTAGCTCGGCTACAACGCCTACCCTACCCTGTGAGGACGCCGCAGGGGATATCGTAGAAATCACTAAGATGATTGCGAGGAGAATCAACGAAAACCCTAAACCATTCCTCAAAACTCTCGTTGTAGCCCCCCGGAAAATAAAATAGCTTAGTGTAATATATATTACTTACTTTCAACGAAGATCCGATCCCATAGCTAAAAGCTTATTAACTTCTTTGTAGTTTTCTGAGTGGGCATTTGAGTAAAGTAGTGATAGCGTTAGACCCTCCGCCGAAGGCGGAGATCGAGAAGTGGGTTAGAGAGCGTGTTGATTACTTAGACGAGTTAGTTTCATCGTTTAAGGTAGGACTCCCGCTCCTGTTGAGAACAGGAGTGCATAGATTAAGAGACTTACTCAGCGCGAGTAGCAAGCCTTTGATAGCTGATCTTAAGCTAGCTGATATAGGGGATATCATGACGTACGTGGTTGAGGCTCTGGCTGACGCGGGGGTAAGCGCGGTAATATCTCATGCCTTCGTAGGCAGGCGTGGAGCGCTAGATGTCCTTGTCAGGAAATCCGAGGAGTTAGGGGTTAAGCCTATATTGGTGGTTTCTATGAGTCACCCGGGCTCAACGGAATTCATCGATAAGCATTTGAGCGAGTTCGTTAATCTGGCTCTGGAACTACGTGTTTGGGGTGTTGTAGCGCCAGCTACTAGAGGGGAGGTAATCAGTAGGGTTAGGGAACTAGCGGGTAAAGAGTTAAAGATATTCTCGCCTGGCATCGGAGCTCAAGGTGCTGAGCCAGGTAGTGCGATATGTTACGGGGCTGACTATGAGATAGTCGGGCGTGCAGTAACTAATTCCCCGAATCCTAGGGAAGCTCTTGAGAGGATTGTTTACGAGCAGGAGAGGAGGGTTAGGGAATGCAGGAGCTGATTCACGAGCTATATAGGGCTGGTGTTGTCAAGATAGGATCCTTCGTCTTGAGCTCCGGGATAACCTCACCTTTCTACATAGACATGAGGAGGATCTACAGCTATCCCAAAATAATGAGGTTGATAATAGATGAAGTGAGTAAGAGGGTTGACTTAACACAATACGACGTTCTAGTAGGTGTGGCGACGTCGGGAGTGGCTCTCGCAGCCTTCATAGCAGCCGTCACTAATAAGCCCATGGCTTATGTTAGACTTGAGAGGAAAGATCATGGAATGCTCAGTCAGGTTGAGGGCGAGGTCGAGGGCAGGACCTCACTTATAGTTGATGACGTGGCCACGACAGGAGACTCTATAATAAAAACCTATGAGATACTCAAGAATGTGGGAGCTGTTCCCACAGGGGCTTTAGTCGTGGTAGATAGAGAGCAGGGGGCTGAGGAGAGGGTGAGGTTTCTGGGAATGAGGTACCATTACGTGATGACCGCACGCCAACTCTTCAACACCCTGAAGAATGACGGGTTACTTAACGGGGCTATATACGAGGAAATAATGAGGTATCTCGAGAGTTACAGAAGAAAATAATAGTGTGAATGAAAAGGAGGAAACCAACGTTCCGAGGCGGGTACCCATGTTTCTCCTCTTCATGCGTCATGGCGAAGCCGAACCTAAGAAACCCGGTATTTCAGATGATGAGAGACGCCTTACTCAAGAGGGGCGTGTCCAAGTGATTAAGGTAGCTAAGATTCTTGATTTGAGACCTAAGTACATAATCTCCAGCCCACTCAAGAGAGCCTTAGAAACGGCTGAGATAGTTGCTGAAATTCTAGGAGTTAACGAGATTCTTCAGAGGCATGAGTTATTACCTGAGTATCTTGATTTAGATAATCTCAGGAACTTACTAAACTCCACAGGTCTTGAGGATAGGGATACCGTCTTATTAGTTGGTCATTCACCAAGCCTTGAGGAAGCTATTCAGGAATTGTTAGGTGGTTTTAGGATCTACTTAAGTCCGGGTGCTTTAGCGTGCCTTGAGGTTAAACACCCTGACCTGAGTAACTCGTCTTTAAAGCTTTACTTAAGACCGGAATTTATTAAGTAGAAAATGGCTTGTGTATTCTTCATGAAGTTAAAGGTTTTATTCCTTGCCTAAGAACTCGCTGACCCTGGTCAGGAACTTACTTACCTCTAGTGGTATTAGTATCTTCGATGATGGAGCTACAGCTATTTTCTCAAGTGTCTCGTAATACTTGAGGAGTAACGTGTTAGAAGTTAATTGTCTGGCGGCTTCCTCAATCTCTAGCAGAGCTTTTCTCTTTCCTTCAGCTTCAAGTATTGCTGCCTGCATGTCGCCCTCGGCTTTCTTTATTCTCGCCTCCCTATAACCTTCTGCTTCAAGTATTGCTGCCTGCTTCTTTCCTTCAGCCTCAAGTATCATCGCTCTCTTAGTTCTTTCAGCAGCCATCTGCTTAATCATCGCTTCCTGAACTTCGCTAGGCGGTTTTATTTCCTTGATTTCCACGGAAGTTATCTTTATTCCCCACCTATCAGTCACTTCATCGAGTTTAGCTCTTAGTGTTTGATTTATGTAGTCTCTGCGCGCTAAGACATCGTCTAGCAGTAAATCACCTACTATCGCTCTAAGGGTGGTTACTGCTATGCCTGTGGACGCCATGACAAAGTTTTGAACAGACTTGACCGCGAGCTCCGGGTCGAAGACCTTCATGTATATGAGTAAGTCTATGTTTACAGGTGCGTTGTCTTTAGTGATGCATGTCTGGGGAGGTATGTCTAAAACCATCTCTCTTAGATCTATCCACGTTCCCGAGTCTATTATAGGCACTAAGAAAACGAGTCCAGGTCCCTTAATCCCTATTATCTTACCTAACCTGAACACAACAAGCCTCTTATATTCGGGTACTATCTTCAAATGTGTTAACACGATTGCTAGAACTATCACCGCAAACAAGCCGAGAACTATGAGTGTCGGCAGGTCTATCAATTAAATCACCAAATCATTATATGACTAAAACTAAAATAAACCTAAAACCTAGTATCAAGTCCTCAAAACCCGTACCACGGTTTAAGACCCCATCATCTAGGATCTCGTCCCTTACCATAGTCGAAGTATTTCGGTGGTTGAAAAAGCTTATTTAGTCAAGTTAGTGATAAAGCAAGAGGGCATTTGAGTTGAGTAGTAGGACGTCCTTCATCAACTCAAGGACTTTAAGGAAAGACGCTTTCGTTAAGGTTAGAGGTCTTCTCAAGTTCACGAACGATTTAGAAGTTCCCGGAATGCTTGTGGGCAGGATTGTTAGGAGTCCCTACGCCTTCGCGGATATTAAGAGTTTCGACGTCAGCGAGGCTGTGAGACTGGGTGCTGTAGTCATAACACCTGATGACGTGCCTCAAAGACCCTTCAACCCGAGGCTTGTTAGCGTGAATGAAGTAACATTTAAAGACCACTACGTCCTTACTAGGAAGCCTAGATACGTCGGTGACCCCATAGCAGCTGTTGCGGCCCCCACCGAGGAATTAGCTCAGAGAGCCGCTGAGTCAATAAGGTTTGAGGTTGAGAGGGTTTACGAGCCAGTGTTAGACCCCTTCAAGGCTATGAGCTCTGAGAGCCCGCCGATCCACGAGAAGATAATGAAGGGTGATGAATGGATTGAGATAAAGAATAACGTAGCTGCTACCTTGAATTACGTTGAGGGGGATGTCGACAAGGCTTTTAAGGAAGCTGATATCGTTATAGAGAGATTCTTTAAGACAGGTAAGAGGTACCACATGCAGTTAGAGCCGAAGGCTGTCTTATGTGTTCCTGAAGCCGACGGTAAGATAACGATATACACCACAACGCAGACAATACATAACACCAGGATACTTATTCACCAAATATTCGGTATTCCGCTGAGTAAGATAAACGTCGTTAAGGTCCCGATAGGGGGTAGCTTTGGGTCAAGTATTCAGACAAATATTCTGGTCCCGATAGCTGTAGCGTTATGCCTTAAGGCTGGGAAGCCCGTGAAGCTCGCGTACACTAGAGAGGAGGACATGCTCGATCACTCTAACTTCACATTCCACTTCAGGATAAAGGTGGGGGCTAAGAAAGACGGGACGTTAGTCGGTGCTGAGTTTGAGAATATTCTTGACGTAGGTGCTCACCAAATCCAGCCATACCCCTTACTAGGGACCTCGCTAGGTTGGTTTGTCTCCCTCTATAAGTGGAGGAACATAAGATACATAGGTAAGGCTGTCTACACGAATAAGGTCCCTGGCTGTGCCCTAAGAGGTTATGGAGCTCCTGAAGTAACTTGGGCTGTTGAGATCATCATGGATGAGCTGGCTGAGAGATTAGGTATTGACCCCGTAGACTTGAGATTAAAGAATTACGTGGGGTTAGGCGACGTCTTCTGGGGTCAAGGACCTACGGTTAGGTCCGTGATTAAGTCTGACGGGGTTCCAGAACTGCTAGCTAAGGGTAGGGAGTTGATAGGGTGGGAGAGGAGAGGGAAACCTGAAGACAAGAAAGGGAGGTTTAGGAGGGGAATAGGGGTCGGCAGAGGCTTCCACACCTCCGGTGCCGGAGGTCCTATATCCGGTGAGGTAATCGATTATTCGGGTGCTGTCTTAAGATTGAATGAGGACGGGACCCTAGAGTACATAACGGCGCTTCAAGACCATGGTGGTGGGACTCTTGACGCGCACGTTAAGATAATAGCTGAGGAACTCGGGGTTTCCCCGGAGTTGATAAGCCTTGCTACAGCTACTACAGAGAACACTCCCTACGATGTGTGTACGCACGCGTCGAGAGGCACTTACGTTGGTGGCGAGGCCGCTAGGAGAGCGGCTCAGATAGTCAAGCAAAAAATATTCGAGTACGCTACCCGAATATTGGGTAAGGTCGTTAATCCCGAGGCCTTAAAGATTAAATATGACGAGGAGACTAAGCAGACCCTCATATACGTGGAGGGTTCCCCGGACGTTAAGATAAGTCTCAGAGACTTAGCTAGGACGGCATGGCAGAGGAATTGGGGGACTATAGCTGCCGTAGTCTCTTATAGGGCGACGTCAGCCCCTCCAAGCTTTACGGTCTATTATGTTGAGGTCGAGGTTGATACGTGGACTGGTAAGGTAAGACCTGTCAGAGTGGTTGCGGGAGCGGACGTGGGCACGCCCATTAACAGGGATCTTGTTGAGGGTCAGCTACATGGGGGCTTCGCCATGGCTTGGGGTATGGCGTTCATTGAAGACACACCCTACAACACTGAAACAGGTGAGTTACTTAGTAGGGGTCTCATAACGGATTATAAGATTCCTACAGCTCAGGACATTCCGGACATCGAGGACTTTAAGGTAATAATAGCTAATACTTACGAGCCTACAGGCCCCTTCGGTGCTAAGGGCTTGGGTGAGGCAGCGATGAACCCTGCCGTAGGAGCCATAGCGAACGCCGTCTATAACGCGGTTGGTGTGAGGATCTACGAGTTACCTATGACCCCTGATAAGTTACTGAGAGCTATTAAGGAGAGGGAGGGGTGGTAAGTTATGGGTCGTGAGGTAAGACCCGTCCCAATTAACTTGAGGAATACTAGGATAATACCTTTCGAGTTCCAGTACTTCGAACCTGAAAGTCTTGAGGAGGTTCTTCAGCTATTGGGAACGTACGGGAGTGAAGCAAGGGTCCTAGCCGGAGGGACTGATCTTATAGTTAAGATGAAGATTCGCGCTATCGAACCTAAGTACGTGATTAACGTTAAGCGTATTAAGGAGTTGAGGTACATAAGGGTGGATGAGGACACTATACGTTTAGGAGCCTTAACGACATGGCGAGATCTTGAGAGATCAGATTTAGTGAGGGAGAAGGTGCCCGCGTTATACGACGCTGTCAAGTCTATGGGTAGTGTTCAGATTAGGAATATGGCTACTGTTGGTGGTAATTTGTGTAATGCTTCTCCTGCGGCTGACTCAGCACCACCACTCCTAGTACACGAAGCAAGAATAAAACTAACAAGCATAGAAGGAAC